>CAIOTL010000261.1 GCA_903861155.1 uncultured Bacteroidota bacterium | reverse complement strand
TTTGCACCCAGAATTAGGGCGATTAGCTCAGCTGGTTCAGAGCACCTCGTTTACACCGAGGGGGTCGGGGGTTCGAACCCCTCATCGCCCACAAAAAACTCCATTAGAAATAATGGAGTTTTTTTTTATTTATCACAAAAAAAATAAAATTTACTTTTTTACTTTCTTCCTTATTTCCCGCATCCAAATTTCATATCCTTTTTTATTCATATGTAAACTATCTTCAATAAAAATAGAGGGTATTGGTTTCGATTTTTCGAGCATTTGATCCCAAATACTAATAAAATAAGTGTGTTTTTGTTTTTCACAAAACGCTTCAATTTGCTTGTTGGCATCCATCATTCTATCACGCATACTCCAACGAAGAGGGCTGGGTTTTAGCGAAATATAATAGATATTCATCTTCGGGAATTTCTCTCTAATGTATTTGTAAAGCAATATAAACCGGTCAAAAACAATTTTTCCCGTCACCGTATCCGAAGAAGCGACATCATTTTCACCGCAATAAATAACGATTTGTTCAGGATTGTATTTTTCGAAAATGGCTGTCCGATATCGGATAACATCCAACAAAGTAGAACCTCCAAATGCGCGATTCAATGGCGCATATTCCGGCAAATCCTGCCCCAAATTTTTCCACTTTGTAAAAGAAGAACTCCCAATAAAAAGCGTTTTATAATGAGTCGGCATTGCAATGCTGTCCTGCCTTTTGAAGGCTTGAACATCATTCCAAAAAGCCGGATTTTGTGCCGAAATATTGACAACAATAAACAACATCTGAACGCAGATAATTGCTTTTAAAATCTTTAGATTAAATTTCATTTCGCTAGTTTTTAGAATACCAAATCTACGATTATTTTGCAAGTTTATATTTTTCGTAAAAATCTTTCAACACAAAAAATGCTTTCTTTTTGTTTCCATCATTTGAAATTAATCCCTTTCTGTTATAGCCACCTTGAATACCTGGAAGCAACCTTCTTGGCGAACGAAAATCCACCAAAATCCAAGGACTCAAACCAGAAATATTTGGAATTTTCTCAATCATTTTCAGGTTTTGAATGTATAAATATTCTTGAAATTCTTCAGTCCAGCGTTCGTTATTTTCTCCGTGTAGTCCTTGTTTTGCATCTCCACCAAACTCTGAAACCACAACCGGCTTGTTGTATTTTGATGTCCATTGTATCTTATCGGCATCATCTAGATTTCCTCCATACCAACCCAAATATTCGTTGAAAGCAACAATATCAAAGTTTTCAACAATGGTATCGTCAACATAACTATTCAGATCTTTGCTTTTGGTCAGCAAAGCGGCACTAATCAATCGGGTGTTGTCCAAAGTTCTTGCTTTGGCATTCAAATTATTGATAAATGCATTGCGCGCATCCGAAATTGGGGTTTCGTTAGCCATAGACCAAATAATCGTGGAGCATCTGTTCTTGTCACGAGTAATCATTTCGACCAATTGATTTTCGGCATTTTTATAGGTTTCTAGATTGGTAAAATCAACTGTCCAATACACAGGAATTTCCTCCCAAACCATCAAGCCGATTTTATCTGCCAATCGCACCATATTTTCATTGTGCGGATAATGTGCCAATCTTACATAATTGCAACCCAATTCCTTTGCCCAAGTCAATAACCGAAAAGCATCCGCTTCGGTGCTGGCTCTTCCACCTTTTGCGTTTTCTTCGTGAATGGAAATGCCGCGTAGGAAAACCGGGTTTCCATTTAATACAATTTTAGCATTTTGAGTTTCTATAGTTCTAAAACCAATGTTGTCTTTGAGAATTTGATTATTGTATTCTATTGAAACATCGTATAATTTTGGATTTTCTGGAGACCAATATTGAATTTTTTTATTGGCGATTTCAAAATTTATTTTTCCATCAGCATTAATTTTTCCTTTGTAATTAATTTTTAGTTCCGTAATTTTAATGGTAACAAATTCGGCGCTTTTATCGAAATTATTGATTTTCGCAAAGACAGAAATTGTATTTTTTTTCCTTTTTTGAGTTGAATCGTATAATCCTGAACGAATGATTTTGGTTCTTCAATTAACAAAACATCGCGCGTGATTCCACCATAATTGAACCAATCGGTGCTCAATGTTGGCACTGCTTCCTTGCGACGAACATTATCCACTTTAACCACCAAAAAATTATCTTTTGATTTGATAATCGAGGAAACTTCAAAATTAAACGGCGTAAAACCACCTTCGTGAATACCCAGTTTTTTTCCGTTGAGATACACCTCAGCTTTATAATTAACAGCTCCAAAATTGACAAAAAGACGTTTATTATCTTTCACAACATAATCAAAAGATTTCTTAAACCACACCGTCCCTTCATAATAAAAAAGATTCTATTTTTGCGAATTCCAATCACCCGGAATAGTCATTGATGGTGATTTATCAAAATCATATTCCACCAATTCCTGCTTATTTTGAGCGTGATAATTGCTGTAATAAGCTGCATTTTGAACTCCTTTTTGTTGGTCGTAAGCTTCACGATGAAAACTGTAATAACCCGTTTCATATGGATCTACAATGTAGTTCCACTCACCGTTTAAGGAAGTGGTAACTCTATTTGCAACATTGGTTATCAACTCTTGTGAAAACCCAAAAAAAGGAAATAGCATTAAAAAATATTTAAAGTATTTAGGCATTTTTAGATATTTTAAAAATCATTTGTTTTTAATATTGCTATTGACTCTCAAAAGCTCATTTAACAGTAACTGGTAAACTACTTTTAATATCTTGAGCCGAGGTGGCAATATGAAGAACAAATTCGCCAGCTTCTACTTTCCAAGTTTGGGTTTTATCATCAAAAAAAGCCAAATCTTTTACTTTTACTTTCAACTCAACATTCTTTTCTTCTCCTGCTTCCATGAATATTTTATCAAATCCTTTTAACTCTTTTTTTGGCCTCAAAACGGAACTTACAGGCTGACTTGAGTATACTTGGACAACCTCAGCTCCATCTGATTTACCACTATTTTTGATAGTAAATCTTATTGTAATTTCATCTTCCTTATTGTATTCTTTTTTATCAGTTGTTGCATTCGAAATTTCAAAATTAGTATAGGACAATCCATATCCAAAAGGATATTGAGGTTCAATTCCTTTGGTGTCAAACCATCGATAACCGACCAAAATATCTTCTTCATAATTCACTTTCAAGTCGTGTCCAGAATAATTGCCTAATGCATGAGCTGGTGATTGATTTAAAGAAACAGGAATTGTAAATGGTAATTTTCCTGATGGAAATTCTTTACCACTCAATACATCAACAACTGCATTCCCAGCTTCCATTCCCCCATACCAAGCCCAAACCAATGCAGGTACTCGATTTGCAACTCCAGCTAATTCTAAAGGCGAACCCGCAATAATTACAACTATGGTTTTTGGGTTTGCTTTTGTTACTTCCTGAATTAATGTTTCTTGTCCATAAGGCAAATGCATATGCAATCTATCGAAAGATTCTGAATCAAAATCATGGTTAAGTCCTGCAAATACAATTGCTACATCTGATTTTTTGGCTTGTTCAACCGCTTCACCAATTAATTTCCAATCAACATAATCCGAATTGAGCTGCCCTTTGCTGCTTCTTTCAGCAACAAAAGATTGCTTTTCATATCCTTGAGCATAGTTTATTTGTTTGTTTTTCCCATACTTTTCTGTGATAGCCTCAAGAGGCGTAACCTCATACAATGCTTTGATTTCAGAACTAAATCCACCACTGCAATGTTTACGAGTTGCATTATCTCCAATAATAGCAATAGATTTCAATGTATTCATCTTGAGCGGCAAAATTTCTTTTTCGTTTTTCAACAATACAATTGCCTCCACTGCTGAACGATAAGCTACTTGTTGATGCTCCTTTGTGTTTATGGAACCTATTTCGCGATTTTTAGGATCCAGAACTTTTGTTTGAATCATAATCCTTAGAATGTTTGCCACTTTTTCGTCTACCAAGCTCTCCTTTAAACGGCCTTCTTGAACTGCTTTAATTAGAGGATTAGCAAAATACCAGTCGTTATAATTCGCTTTTTCAGTTCCCATTTCTAAATCAAGACCCGCCAAAGCTGCTTTTTCTGTACTATGAACGGCATCCCAGTCTGATATGTAGACTCCTTTAAAATCAAATTCGTTTCTCAATATTTTTCGCCCCAAGTATTCATTATCAGTACAAAATTCTCCACGAAATTTATTATAAGCTCCCATTACAGTCATGGCTCCTCCCTCCATTATTGATGATTTGAAACCAGGCAAATAGATTTCGCGTAATGCGCGTTCACTCATATTTACATCAATAACAAAACGGTTTTCTTCTTGATTATTTGCTACAAAATGCTTTACGCAGGCCGCAACATCTTTAGACTGCAATGCCTTTATATAACTTACCGAAAGTTGCGAAATAAGATAGGGATCTTCACTCAAATATTCAAAATTTCTTCCACAGAGAGGAGAACGAATAATATTTATTCCTGGGCCTAATAATACATCTTTTTTACGATAACGCGCTTCTTCACCAAGCACAAAACCACGTTGCTTAGCTAATTCGACATTCCAACTGGCTGCCATTGCCGTTCCAGGAGGAAAACAAGTTGATGAATCGTTTATAAAACCCGCATATTGCCAGTTATGACGATTCATTTCTGCCCTTACACCATGTGGCCCGTCTGACAATGCCCACTCTGGAATTCCAAGGCGTTTTATATCCGAAGTATAGAATTTTGAATTCCCATGTAACATACCGACTTTTTCTTTCAAAGTCATTTTCTTAATCAGATATTGGATTCGTTTTTCTGTTCCTGGATTCGTTTGGGAATAAGACATTTCACAAGTTATTAAAAGCAAAACAAATGTTAAAGTTATTATTCTCATATTATAAAGATTATGTTAAAAAAAAGTAGTACAGAAAGTAGTGCTTTGTAAAAATAACTATTAATTTTTTATAC
>CAIOTL010000260.1 GCA_903861155.1 uncultured Bacteroidota bacterium | reverse complement strand
CTGACAGAATCTATGTTCGAACTAACAAAAAGTCGTCACTTCGAGTTTTTTTATAAAATTGCGGTAAGCTATTTTATAAAAAAGTATCGAGAAGCCTTTTTTGCACAATGGTTTTCGGTTCTCGATACGATTTTAAAGCAGGGTTGTTTGGCTATTATAGAAAGATCAGTTTAGCTTTAAAAAACACTCGAACTGACGGGATCTATGTTCGAACTAACAAAAAGTCGTCACTTCGATTTTAAAGCAGGGTAGTTTGGTTGTTAAGGAAGAATCAGTTTAGCTTTAAAAATCAAACTGACGTTTTTAATAATTACACCCAACAGGTAACTTATAACACACAACCAACAATAATCGACTGAAAATCTTAACCACCTCATTATCAATGTAAAAATTCCCTATCTTTAACAGAAAAAAATATCATGGCAAAAGTAATCGCACCCTTTAAACTCTCGGGAACTCTCGAGGGCATCAATTTTGTAGACTCTTCGGAAGGGAATAATGCCCGTATAGCAAGAGAGAAATTCATGACTTCCAAAGAATTTTATGCAAATCCCATCTACGACAGGATTCGGGATCACGGAAAAGAAATGGGCTACTGCGCCCTGAAATCAAGAGCGTTCCGCCAACTGGCAGTGCAATTTTATAGAAATTCGAAAGATGTGAGCTTTGCCGGGAGGGCCAATCAGATTTTACTGGAAATCCTAGACGAAGATACCCTGAACCCAAAAGGACAACGCACATTGGAAGAAGGATTAAAATCCCCCTTTTTAAACGAAATTCTCGTCGGATTCGAAGGAAACAAACAAAGACCTTTGTCAAAAATACTCCTAACGGATTTCCTTCATAATCCGGAAGAAAGAACCCTAATAATCCCCAATTTTGATGCGTTGCACCATCTGGATTGGCCCGAGGGGGCTACCCACGTCCATCTGGCCATGGCGACAGCCAACTGGGACTTTACAAACAATACCTTCGCCACCTGCTATGGCGAGGAAATCATACGCTCCAAAGATTAGGAAATCCTGACCCTGACCCTCACTACGGAAAAACCACTGGGAAACCAACTCCAAATCAGCTATCTCTACATAGGATTCGCAAAACTGGAACGTCGAAAATACAAACCCTTCCATCGAAGAAGCAACACCGCCTCCATTATCGCCTGTCAAAACCCAAACCTCATTGCATCCTGAGAAAATTGACCTGTTATAGCCAAGGTTTGTTTTAATCACTATTCTTAATCATTAGGACTTTCTAACCTCTTATCCTGAGCCTCTCTTCCTGAGCTGAGCCTGCCCTGAGTTTACCGAAGGGCCGAAGGACACTTTTACTCTCATCCTGAGCCTGTCACCCTGAGCCTGTCATCCTGAGCTGAGCCTGCCCTGAGTCTACCGAAGGGTCGAAGGACACTTTTACTGTCATCCTGAGCTGAGCCTGCCCTGAGTCTACCGAAGGGTCGAAGGACACTTTTACTGTCATCCTGAGCTGAGCCTGCCGAAGGACACCATTCATTAATCGCAAATTTCCTATCTTTGCACCATGCTGTCAATATTCAAACCAAAAATCGTACTCAAAGACTTGATTCCCAACAATCATGTCGATATTCATTCCCATCTCCTGCCAGGAATCGATGATGGCGCTACCAATTTCGAAGACAGCCTGCGACTTACCCAATCCCTCCAGGGATTCGGAATCACACAATTTATCACCACGCCTCACATTATTCATAATCTGTGGGACAATACGAGTGGACAAATCAAGTCCGATGAAAACAAAATGATACTGGAACTCGAAAAACACCAAATCACCCTTCCGTTTCATGCCGCAGCCGAATACATGATGGACGATTATTTTGTGAAATTATTCAAATCTGGCGACGTGCTGACCTTGAAAGCCAATTATGTCTTGGTCGAAATGTCCTATATCAATCCGCCTATCCAGTTGTACAATATCCTCTTCGACCTTCAGGTGGCAGGGTACCTCCCTGTTTTGGCTCATCCCGAACGCTACTTGTTTTATCAAAATAATTTTGGGGAATACCAAAAATTAAAAAGGGCTGGTTGTCTTTTCCAGTTGAATTTGGCAGCCGTGGTGGGTTATTATGGGGAAGGAGTCACCAAAGTTGCCGAAAGATTGCTCCAGAATGGAATGTATGATTTTGTGGGATCCGATGTGCATCACGACAAGCATGTGGCCGCCTTTGAACAAAAAGTGAGATTAAAGGACCTGATTCCATTGAAAGAAGTCATTGCAAATAATCAATTTTTTAGATTGGATTAGCCCTATTATTAGGAGTCCAACAATGAAAAAACAGAATTCATACTCTTGAACTCGGGTACAATTTCTTTCATCTTAACAACAATATCGTCATTGTCAAAGAATTTGGCTATGCCAATAAGTTCATCAATATCGGCGTGCAGGCATTCGAATTCATCCTGCAATTCCTGAGCAATCATAATTTTATCATGATGGGTGGGCAAGGATTTCGAACTGTCATTGAGCAATTCCTCGTATAATTTCTCGCCCGGCCTCAAGCCCACAATTTCGATTTTGATGTCTACATCCGGAATAAGTCCAGCCAACTTGATCATTTTTTTAGCCAAATCAAGAATCTTGACCGGTTTACCCATGTCGAAAATATAGATCTCTCCTCCATTGCCCATCGAAGCCGCTTCGAGAACCAGTTGGCAGGCTTCTGGAATGGTCATAAAATACCGGATGATGTCTTTATGAGTTAGGGTGACTGGACCTCCCTGAGCAATTTGACTCGTAAACAAGGGCACGACTGATCCATTGGATCCAAGTACATTTCCGAAACGAGTGGTAATGAATTTGGTCCCTATAGAACCTTGTTCCATCCCGTTTTTCAAGTGGAGGGATTGTATATATTTCTCAGCAATCCTTTTGCTGGCCCCCATGACATTGCTCGGATTAACCGCCTTGTCGGTAGAAATCATGACAAAGTTCTTGACCTTATACTGGCACGACAAATCCGCTATGTTTTTGGTGCCTTCAATATTGTTCAAAATGGCTTGCGAAGGATTTTCTTCCATCAAAGGCACATGTTTATAGGCTGCAGCATGAAAAACGACTTGTGGTTTGTATAATTTAAACACCCTATTCATGGCTTCCTTGTTCCTGATATCGGCAATTAAGGTGGTGATTTTCGAATCCGAAACAATCCCTTCCAATTCTAGACAAAGATGATGCAAAGGGGTTTCAGCCTGATCAAGGAGAATGACTTCTTTCGGGTTAAATCCCAACACTTGCCGCACAATTTCACTCCCTATCGATCCGGCAGCACCCGTTATTAATATAGTATTCTCTTTTAGTTGTTTCGAAATAGATTTAGTATCCAATAAAATAGGTTTCCTTTCGAGCAAGTCATCAATTTCTATGGTTTTTACTTTTTGGGAAATTTCTTTTTGATCTTCCCAATCAGAAACCTTGGGCACAGTATATACCTTGTAATTGAAATCCAAACATTGATCAACCAGGATCATCCGTTCTTTTTTAGAAAGACTTTTATCCGCTAAGACTACTCCTTCGGCCCCAACATAACGCATCAGCGTAGTTAATTTTTTATTTTGAATCAAAATAGGTAAATTCAGCATTCGTTTCGAACTGTTTTGGGCATTCGTGTCAATAAATCCAACAATCTTAAAACGAGATGGAATTTCTGTTCTCAAAGCGTTGGCAACTGAGATGGCATTGGCATCGATGCCGTAAATAACAATGCGCAATGCACTATCTTTCCCCTTTATGGATTTATAGATTATAAAAAAATACTTAACGAAAATTCTAAATAAAAACAACAACAAAAAGGAGATTACAAAATTAATGAATAAGCTCGCTACGTGGTATATTTTTTCCCCTATAGTATAAAAAGTGGCAGCATGTATTATAAAAACCGTTACAAAAGACAAGAAGGTCGAAAGTAATAACTTCATACCATCAATAAAAGTAGAATGCCGAAGGATACCGGAATAGGTCCTAAACACCAAAAAATAAATCATGTTCACCAAAACAATAATTCCATAGCGCAAGGAAGAACTCAAGGTGTCATAAAACGTAACATATAAATGGACAAGTAGCATGTGCGTAATGAAACTCGAAATCATGATTATCCCTACGTCAATGCAAAAAATAATCCATCTGGGCAGATAACCCAAACTCTCAATCTTGAATTTTAATTTCTCGAAGAAATAATTATTGGTCCTATTCATAATTGAATTATAATTTCTTAAAACAAAGAATTTTTATTTAAAAATCACCCTTTTTACAATGGGTAAAATTACGGATAAATCCCCAACTTAAATTCTTTTTAAATCTCATTTCGTCAATAAGAGAACATAAGGAAGTGAAAAGGTCAAATCAACCTTGATAACAACTATTCTTGGGGTAAAACTTTTAAACCCACCAAAAAAATTGGTGTCGGGCTTCCAAAGCTATCTTTTGTGTTTCAACAGTTGGATTAAATAGTCCCCGTAACCCGATTTAATCAGAGGCTGCGCCAATGCCTCGAGTTCTTCGCTGTTGATAAACCCCTGACGCCAGGCAATTTCTTCAATACAGCCCACCTTTAGCCCTTGCCGTTCTTCCAGCACCTGAACAAACTGTCCCGCCTGCATCAGGCTGTTAAAAGTCCCTGTATCCAGCCAAGCGGTACCCCGGTTTAAAATCCCCACTTTTAGAGCTCCTCTTTCCAAATAGGCTTTGTTCACATCAGTGATTTCGTATTCCCCACGAGGGCTGGGCTTGATGTTCTTGGCAATTTCCACAACCGAATTGTCGTAAAAATATAAACCCGGAACCGCATAATTCGATTTGGGTTCCAGCGGCTTTTCCTCGATGGATAGCGCATTCAAATTTTCGTCAAACTCCACCACTCCATAGCGTTCGGGATCCGAAACATGATAGGCAAAAACCACTCCCCCCTTAGGCTGGGTGTTCGACCGCAATAACTCGTCCATATCAACACCAAAGAAAATATTATCTCCCAAAACTAGGGCAACACTGTCCTGGCCAATGAATTCTGCGCCAATCACAAAGGCTTGCGCCAAGCCGTTAGGAACGACCTGCTCCGCATAACTAAACCGACAACCAATGGCCGTTCCGTCACCCAATAATTTTTTAAAATGAGGTAAATCATGAGGCGTCGAAATAATCAATATTTCATTGATCCCAGCCATCATCAAGGTTGACAATGGATAATAAATCATCGGCTTGTCATATACAGGCATCATTTGTTTGCTCATCGCCAAGGTCAAGGGATGCAATCGGGTGCCGGATCCACCAGCTAATATTATTCCTTTCATTCTGTACTGTGTTATCGGTTGTAAATTATAGGATTAAAAATTTTTATTATAGCTGACTATCGGATAGTCTTCAATCATTTATAAATTGGGTTTCAGTTGCACGCATGAACTATCAATAACAAAAAACACACTCCTCACTCCTCACCATTCACTGTCATCCTGAGCTGAGCCTGCCCTGAGTTTACCGAAGGGTCGAAGGACACTTCTCACTTCCCTAATCGCTCCATCATTATCTTCAAACTTACCTTATAATCAACAGGCACTATTCCATAAACCGCTTTAATCTTGGACTTATCCAATAAGGAAAAGGAAGGTCTTTCGGCAGGCGTAGGATAGCTTGATGCAGGAATCCCTTTTATTTCACAGGTCTTATGCGCAATGGTCTTGATAGCCACAGCAAAATCATACCAGCTGATTTCTCCTTCGTTTGAATAATGATAAATTCCTGCTTCCCATTGGCCACTATCCAAAATGGTCAAAATGACCTGTGCCAAATCGGCCGCATATGTCGGAGAGCCTATCTGGTCGTTGACCACGTTCAAGCTATCCCTTTCTGTCATTAACCGCAACATTGTTTTTACGAAATTGTTGCCAAATTCAGAGTAAACCCAGGCAGTTCGGATAATAATGCTTTCGGGACAATTTTTCAAACAGGCTAGTTCACCCGCTAATTTCGTAACCCCATAAACGCTTTTGGGATTGGGGCGATCGGCTTCGGTATAGGCTATGGGCGAAGTGCCGTCAAAAACATAATCGGTCGAAATATGAACCAGTTGAGCTCCCGAATCGTGACACAAGGTCGCCAATGTCGCGATGGCCTTATGGTTGATAGCATCCGCAACTTCCTGATCGCTTTCAGCCTTGTCCACAGCCGTATAGGCGGCACAGTTGATTACAATATCGGGCTGCAGTAGATTAAAATTAAATCTGATTTCCTGTTCTTTATCCAAAGGAAAATCTTCAATGTCGGTAAAAACAAAATCAAAATTGGGATAATGAGCCGCTAATTCTTTTATTTCAGAACCCAATTGACCGTTGGCTCCGGTTACTAGTATTTTTTTCATTAGAATTGGGAATTACAATTTTCGAAATGGGGCAATAGGGCATCTTTTTCTGAAACAATTGCTGCTGCTAAATCCATTCCCCAGTCTATGTTCAAGCTGGAGTCATCATACCGAATTCCGCCCTCGCTTGGTTTGTGGTAATATTGGTCGCATTTATAGAGCACCACAGCCGTTTCGCTCAACACCGAAAAACCATGGGCAAAGCCCTGCGGTATGAATAATTGCTTTTTGTTTTCTGAGGTTAATTCTACCGCGAAGTGCTTTCCAAAGGTTGGAGAGTCTTTCCTCAAATCGACTGCCACATCCATGATTGCTCCTTGGAGTACACGAAGCAATTTGGTTTGTGCAAATGGCGGATTTTGGTAATGCAAGCCTCGCAAGGTTCCCTTTTGGGAAAAAGACTGATTGTCCTGCACAAAATCGATGGCTATTCCCAGATTTTCTAACTTGCTTTTATTATAGGATTCAAAAAAGTGACCTCTTTCGTCTTCGAATATTTTGGGTGTAAGAAGCACCAAATCTTTTATAAATGTTTGTTCTAAGTTCATTGTTTTTTAAAAATAATTGCGGTTAACCACCGCAAAGTTATTAAGTATATCCAAAAGATGAGTCAATAATGGACACTTATTTATCATAGAGAGTCAATAAAAAATATAAAAAACGGGCTGAACTCAATGTTTAGGACACTTCATAAACAGCACTCTCCACCGTAACAAAGGGGGTGAACCATTGAATCTTGCTATAAACAAACAAAATTCTCGATTCACAAACGCATAGATAATGTATACTAATTTTTCAAACCCTCAAACCACTGCTTCCCCTTGGCTGGAATTAAATTCCCTTTTTGTCCACTCGGAGCACGCAACCCATGGATTCCAAAATCAGGATATAATGGTTTTGCTTGACCTCCTGAATAACGGCCGACTGGCTTGCAAACGGTCCCGATTCCAGCACTATCTGGTCTCCTTTTTTCCATTGATCCAAGGAAACATCAAAATCTGAAGGTGCCGACAGCCATTTTTGTATGGACTCGATTTCCGAATTCCGAACCACCGCCGGTTTCCCCAGCCAAAACAAATAGCGAAGGGCACCCGTGACTTCAAACACCCTATTCCGCTCCTTTTCCTCCATCTGGACAAAAATATAGGAATTGAATAAGGGTACCCTTACCGTTTTCTTCCGGTCAGACCATTGCCTCGTTTGAGTAACCAACGGACAATAAGTAACCACCCCAATAGCCGCTAATCGCTCCGCCACTTTCTTTTCCCACTTCGGCTTGGTGTACACTACATACCAGTTCATAATGTATTTTGTTGTTTTTTTGGCAATAGGGCCAAGCGTTAAGAAACTGTCATCCTGAGCTGAGCCTGCCCTGAGTTTACCGAAGGGCGAAGGACACTATTTCACGAATACATCTTATCGTAATACTTCTCATACGCTCCCGAAGTCACGCTGTTCAGCCATTCCTGATTATTCAAATACCAATCGACGGTAATCTCCAATCCCTGTTCGAAGGTCACCGAAGGTTTCCATCCCAATTCCCTGTTTATTTTGCTGGCATCAATAGCATATCGCAAATCGTGCCCTGGTCGGTCTTTCACATAGGTAATCAATTGGGCTGATGTGCCCTGGTCCCTGCCCAATTTCGTGTCCATGATTTGGCACAACACCTGAACCAAATCGATGTTTTTCCACTCGTTGAAACCGCCGATATTATAGGTTTCGTGATTGCTGCCTTGGTGAAAAACCATATCAATCGCCACGGCATGATCCTTTACAAACAGCCAGTCGCGGGTGTAATTACCGTCGCCATATACGGGCAAAGGTTTGTTGTTGATGATATTGTTGATGAACAACGGAATCAGCTTTTCGGGAAAATGGTTCGGTCCATAATTGTTGGAACAGTTCGTAAGCACAAACGGCAAGCCATAGGTTTCTCCGTAAGCCCTCACAAAATGATCAGAACTGGCCTTGGAAGCCGAATAAGGAGAGTTGGGATCATAAGCGGTGGTTTCGGTAAACAAGCCTTCAGCTCCCAAGGAACCGTAAACCTCATCGGTGCTCACATGATAAAAACGCTTGCCTTCGGGATGGTTTGCCCATTGCTCTCTGGCCGCGTTGAGCAAATTCACCGTGCCGATAACGTTGGTTTTTACAAAAGCCATCGGGTCTTCAATCGAGCGATCCACGTGGGATTCAGCAGCCAAATGAATGACCCCATCAAATTGGTGTTCCTGAAACAAGTTAGTGATAAAAACGGCATCGGTAATATCGCCTTTCACAAAGGTATAATTCGGAGCTTTCTCAATATCCATTATGTTTTCTAAATTCCCGGCATAGGTAAGCGCATCCAGATTAAAGATATGGTATTCTGGATAGTTCTGTACAAAACGGCGCACAACATGGGATCCAATAAATCCCGCACCACCTGTGATTAATATTTTTTTCATCTTTTTATTCTATATATTATCTCTGTTTTTATCTATTCACTATCATCCTGAGCCTGTCATCCTGAGCTGAGCCTGCCTTGAGTTTACCGAAGGGTCGAAGGACACTTCTCACTCTCATCCTAAGCTGAGCCTGCCCTGAGTTTACCGAAGGGCGAAGGACATTTCTCACAACTTCCCATCGGCCACATCCCCCAAAAACCCTTTCACGTCATAGAGAATGCTGTTTTCCTTTCTAAGGGAATGAAAATCCAAATTCAAAAACTCCCTATGTGCCACACCCAAAACCAAGGCGTCAAATGTTGCCTCTGGTAGTTGCATGCTGGTGACCAATCCGAACTCCCGCAAGACCTCGGCTGGATTGGCCCAAGGATCATAAATAACCACCTCAATGCCGTAATCTTCCAATTCCTTAATCACGTCGACAATCTTGGTATTGCGCACATCGGTACAGTTTTCCTTAAAGGTGATTCCCATCATCAAGAGCCTCGCCCCATTAATAATCACCCCCTTCTTGATCATCAGCTTCATCACTTGCGAAGCTACGTATTCGCCCATGCTGTCATTCAATCGGCGTCCCGCCAATATTATTTCGGGATGATACCCTTTTTCTTGTGCCTTTTGCGCCAAATAATAGGGATCTACCCCAATGCAATGACCACCCACCAAGCCCGGCTTGAAGGGAAGAAAATTCCATTTGGTTCCCGCCGCTTCCAATACAGCCTGAGTATCAATCTCTAATAGGTTGAATATCTTAGCCAATTCGTTGACAAAAGCAATGTTAATGTCGCGCTGCGAATTCTCGATCACCTTAGCAGCCTCGGCGACCTTGATCGATGGCGCTAGATAGGTTCCCGCTTTGATCACCGATTGATACAAGCGATTTACTTTCTGTCCGATTTCTGGGGTGGAACCCGAAGTCACCTTCAAAATCTTGTCCACGGTATGCTCCTTATCTCCAGGGTTGATGCGCTCTGGAGAATAGCCCACAAAAAAATCAACATTGTATTGCAATCCCGAAACGCGCTCCAAGACAGGCACACACTCTTCCTCGGTCACACCGGGATAAACGGTGGATTCATAAATAACGAGGTCTCCCTTTTTCAGCACTTTCCCTACCATTTCGCTGGACTTATACAAGGGAGCCAAATCAGGACAGTTGTTTTTGTCCACCGGAGTCGGAACCGTAACGATGAAATAATTGCAGTCGGCGATTTCCTCAAGTGCCGAGCTGCAATATAAACCAATAGCCTTTCCGGGAGTTTCGAGCAAGACTTTTTTCAAACTTGTAGCATCAATTTCGAGTGTGCTGTCATTACCCTGTTGTAAAGCGTTGATTCGGTTTGGATTAATGTCATATCCCACAACGGGATAGTGCATCGCAAATAAACGCGCCAAAGGCAATCCCACATATCCCAAACCAATTATTGCAATTTTTATGTCTGTTTCCAATTTTTTAAAGTCTTTCTGGCCTTTCAATAGTGAAAACCAGGTTAGTATTATTTTGTATATAAAATTGTGGCAGTGGTGTGATCCACTTTTGGGTGGAATCCTATCGAAAACCGATTCCCCATAACGCCTAACAATCCCTCTTTAGAGGCTAGGGGCTAACTCACAACCCTAATTACGACCCAATGGCATGATAGACAAACCCGATGGCTTCTAATTCCGATTTATTCAATAGGTTCCTCCCGTCAAAAACAAAGGCTGGTTTCTGCATGCCTTCGTATATTTTTTTCCAGTCGTAGAGGATAAACTCGTCCCATTCGGTAAGAACCGCTATGGCATGTGCCCCTTTGCAAACTTCATAGGGATCAGCATAGGAAGTAATCCCATCCGCATTTTTTTTGGCTTTCCTTGTCTTCAAATAATCCAAATCAGCCAGAATTTTTTTTCTCGACACCTTGGGATCGTAAACCGCAATTTTCGCTTGTTCACTAATCAAATCATTGGCAACATATATGGCTGCCGATTCTCGGGTGTCGTTGGTGTCTTTTTTGAACGCCCAACCCAGGAACGCAATCTTCTTGTCGGCAACGGTGTTGTAAAGGGTCTGCACGATTTTATTCGAAAATCGCCTTTTCTGGTGGTCGTTCATGATAATCACCTGCTCCCAATAATCGGCCACCTCGCTCAATCCAAAAGATTGCGCGATGTATACCAAGTTCAGGATGTCTTTCTGAAAACAAGAACCGCCAAAACCAACGGAAGCTTTTAGAAATTTCGACCCAATTCGGCTGTCCATCCCTATAGCTTTCGCCACCTCGGTAATGTTAGCACCTGTTTTTTCGCAAAGTTCCGAAAGGGCATTTATCGACGATATTCTTTGTGCCAAAAAAGCATTCGCTGTCAATTTCGATAATTCGGAAGACCATACATTAGTGGTTAATATTTTTTCAGGAGCAACCCAATTGGCATATACCTCCACCAAGGCCTGAATGGCTTTCTGCCCTTCGGCCGTCGCGTCGCCTCCAATCAGGATCCGGTCAGGATGCAATAAATCCTGAACGGCGGTACCTTCGGCAAGGAACTCCGGATTCGAAAGAATCTGAAATTGCACATGGTTCCCCGTATGATCCAAAATGCTCTTGATGGCCTCGGCAGTCCGCACGGGCAGGGTCGATTTCTCGACCACTATTTTGTCGTCTTTAGCGATTTTAGCGATTTGCCTCGAACACAATTCAATATATTTCAAATCGGAAGCCATTCCTTTCCCTTTCCCGTAGGTTTTTGTAGGCGTGTTCACCGAGATGAAAATCACCTGGGCTTCATCAATCGCCTTTTCCACATCGGTCGAAAAAAAGAGGTTTCTTCCCCTGGCCTCGGCAACAATGGCGCTTAAACCCGGTTCATATATTGGAATATTCTGGGTGTCTTCATCATTCCAGGCAGCAATGCGTTCCGCGTTCAAATCGACCACCGTGACCTGGATGTGCGGACATTTTTGAGCAATAACTGACATTGTGGGTCCGCCGACATATCCCGCTCCAATGCAACAAATTTTTGTGATTTTCATTTTCGTTTTTCAGTTTTTGGTTTTCGTTATTCAGTTTTGTACGAATGAACGATAACACATAAATCATTGATATCTTTAGCTTATAAATTTAATTTTTTTTTGGAATCGTCACTTTTGTAACTCCTGAGGCTCCATAAACGGTGAACTGCCAACCCCCAGCTATTTCAAATTCTCCCAATACCAGTCCACCGCTTCCTTCAGACCCTCCTGCATCGAAAATTGTGGATCATAGCCCAACAAAGTTTTCGCCTTGTCAATGCTCGCCAAGGAATGCGGAATGTCGCCTGCCCTATTCGGACCATATTCTGGAGTGACATTGGCAATCCGTTCGTCGTAAACCGACAAAAATCCCTTTAGGAAATCCACCAAATTATTCAAGGTATTTCGATCTCCGTAAGCCGTATTGTAAACAGTGTTTACCGCTTCCGGATTAGTGGTGGTCATCGCCAACTCATTCATCTGAATCACGTTGTCGATATAGGTGAAATCGCGGGAATAGTTGCCGTCACCATGAATCAGCGGACTTTCGAGCTGCATCAACTGCATCACAAATTTAGGAATCACCGCGGCATAGGCTCCTTTTGGGTCTTGTTTGCGCCCGAAGACATTAAAATAGCGCAGGCCGATGGTTTCCAGACCATAAGTACGGCTAAAAATATCGGCATAAAGCTCGTTGACATATTTCGTGATGGCATAAGGAGAAAGCGGCTTCCCAATCACGTCCTCTACCTTGGGCAATCCCACCGAGTCCCCATAAGTCGAGGAGCTTGCGGCATATACAAACCGCTTTACCTTGGCATCGCGACATGCCACAAGCATGTTTAAAAAACCCGAAACATTGACCTCATTCGAGGTGATTGGATCAATCAGGGAACGCGGCACCGACCCCAAAGCGGCCTGGTGCAAGACATAATCTACTCCTGCTGCCGCCTGCTGGCAATCCGCTAAATTGCGGATGTCGCCTTCGATCAACCGGAAGTTGGGATGGTCCATAAAATCCTTTAGATTGTGCCGGTGTCCCGTCGCAAAATTGTCCAGACAACGTACCGTATATCCCTTGGATAAAAAATAATCGCATAGGTTGGAACCTATAAATCCAGCCCCACCGGTGATCAAAATAGTGCTTTTCATTGCTAAATCCATTCTTTTATATCTTTTACCAATCGTATCATCGAATATGATTTTTTCTAAATTTTCGTATAATTTTCTCGAAAAAACCTTTGGGAAGCTCCTCTTCATGGTATCCGTTCGAATAGGTTGTGCTTCCGTAACCGTACCCATATCCGTACCCATAACCCGCGCCATACTTAGCCTTGTTCTGGAATCCGTTCAAAATAATACTGGTATTCTGAAGCTCTCCTCGTTTGATCCTGTTGTTCAACAAGGTGATCATTTCCTTCTTGGTGAAATTCTGCCGTACAATATACAGGGTGAGGTCGCAATATTGAGCCAACTCCAAAGCATCAGAAACTAGCCCTACAGGAGGCGTGTCCAAAATAATATAATCGTATTTCTTCTTCAATTCGGCTATCAATTCCTTCATGCCGTCGCTCAGAATCATCTCAGCAGGATTCGGCGGAATAGGCCCCGAAACGATCACGTCCAGAAAAGGAATCTGAGTGGAATTGGTGATTTCATCCAATGTTTTCTGCTTGATTAAATAATTCACGATCCCCGCTTCATTGGTCAAATTGAACTCGTCAAACAACTTGGGTTTTCGTAAATCCATTCCGATTAGCACTGTCTTTTTTTCGCTTAAAGCAAATACCGTGGCAATATTCAGAGCACAAAAGGTTTTTCCTTCCCCGCTGACCGAGGAGGTAATCATCAAAGTTTTTGCCCCCGCGAGATGTTGCTGTTTGTACAGAAACTGCAGCGAGGATCGAATGGCACGAAACGATTCAGACAGGGCCGATTTTGGTCTTTCGAAAACTGCTAAATTGGTATCTTCCCTGCTCAACCCAACGACTCCTATCAACGGAAGTTGGGTCAACTTGCTGACGTCTTCAGTGTTTTGAATAGAATTGTTAATGAAGAAAATGGCAAAAACAAAAATTAATGGAATCAATAATCCAAGGAATAGGGCCAACACATAGTTGACCGATGTTTTCGGTCCTATGAGTCCGCCGCCAATGTCTTTTGCGGGATCAATAAAGTGGATGTCCGAAAGACTGGCTGCCTTGACAATGTTGGCCTCGCTTCTTTTTTGAAGAAAGGTGCTGTAAATATTGTCGCTCAAGTCGTATTTTCTCTTGATTTTAATCAATTCCTGCTGGTCCTCGGGAAGCTGCTTGATGGAACTTTCAGTTTGATTGATCTTGCTGTTGATTAATGTCAAATCATACTGTAGGGATGCCTTGGCAGTGGCAATGTTTTCCAACAAAACCTTCTTGACCGCCTCCATTTGATTGTCGAAATCACGGAATATTTTGTCGCTTTTCACGGCATAGGCCATTTCCGACCTTTGAGTCGAAAGCGAAATCAGTTTCGTCACATTCATGACAATGTTGGGATCATCAATTCCCGCCACCGAGGGTGCCGGAAGCTTGGCATAGTCAACGCTGTTTCTCAAATAGGATCGCAGTGAATTATAGTAGGCCATCTTACGGGTCACTTCATCCTTCTTGACGTCAAAATCAAGAACCTGATCCGTAAACTTGGAGCCGTCACCTTGCACGTCAAAGATGTTTTTTCCTTTCCGAAATGTTTTAAGCTCGTTGGTAGTTGCCTTCAGTTGCGATTCCATGGCCACCAAAGTACTATCGATGAATCGAATGGTGTTAGTCGCAAACTGGTTTTTGCTGTCGAGTTGCCTTTTGATGAGCATCTGTACGGTCGAATTCAGGTATTCGACCATCCGAGCCTTGTTGGTACCCTGCATTCCAAGGGTGATAATGGAACCGCCCTTATCGTCCGATTTGACGTTAATTCCCTTGTAGGTGGATACTGTAGCATCAAAATTATTGAACTGGACAAAATAGTTGTTCCCCTTGTAAAAACCGGGATTGTCCTTGATTTGCAGTTTCCAGTTCAGGAAAGGCAATGAAACTTGTTCGCCTACCTTGTATCTTTTTACAAAATCCCCCCTTGCTACTGCAGTTTTACTGTACGAATTGTCCAGATAGGTCACTATCGGAACCGTTTTATTCTCAAAAGGAATTCGTATTTCATATTCATTGGCACTCAAAAACCTAATGCCAATGAGTTGATCTGCCAGTTGCCCCTTACGTTTATCGATGCTCACATAAAACGGAACCGCACCATAAGCATCGACCATATTGTATTTCCCTTTGGCCAAATAGCCAATATAATATTGCAGTTTTTCCACAACCAGTTCGTTATGGGAACGGGATTGAAGCGTGGTCGAAATCATCTGAACCTGATCCGAAGCACCTCCCCAGTTGAAAACTAGGCTGGTGGTCGAGGTAAAAAGTGGATTCGTTTCCTCCTTGACCGATATCATGGTGTCCATTCCGTAGATTTTTTCTTTACGGATATTCACTTCGTAAGCAATGGTAAACGTGATAAGCAAACTCAGCAAAAACCATTTCCAGTAACTCCCTATTTTGATAAGGAATCCCTTGAAATCGAATCCTGACTGATTTTCAAAAATCGAAAAATCTTTTATGTCTAACATGCTCTAAATTAGATTTTATTTTTTTAACAATAAATAAACGGTGGTGGCCAAGGACAATAATGTGATGAGGGTGCCCACGGATTCAATTCCTGTTTTACCAGTTCCCCAAGTTTTTTGTTTGAGGGGTTTCACATAAATATAATCGTTGGGTTGCAAATAAAAATAAGGCGATTGCATCACGTTGATATCAGTAAGATCTATGTCGTGCATTTCGGTACCAGAAGGCAATTGCCTGATGATGGTCACAGCTCTTCGGTTCCCGGTGATGGTAATGTCGCCCGAATTGGCAATGGCCTCCAAGATATTCACATGATCTTGAAATAGGGTCTTGGTTCCCGTGACACCCACCTCGCCGTTAATGGTGTATTTAAAGCCGGCCAGCTTCACGGTCACAAAAATACTGGCTGCAGCATTAAAATAATCAGACAAAAGTTGCTTTTCGACTTGGATCCTCACCTGGTCTAGAGTCAACCCCATCACATTGATTTCGCCCAAAACCGGTATTCGGATGTTGCCGTGATCATCGACGGTAAATCCGTCAAAATACAATCCGGAATCCGTCCTAGTGGTTATGCCCGCCTGATCTGAAACGTTAAACATAGCAACTAGCTTGGGATCATTAGCCTTTATGGCAATGCTTAAAACATCATTGGTCTGCAATCGGTACGGTTTAGCCACCACGGCCGAAATGGAAGTTTCCCTTTTGGATCCTTCCTTTTTTTGAAGGTAAATTAAATCCTGAGTTGGAATACAGGAGGTAAAAAAAACGCTAATTCCCAACACTATATAAAATACGTACTTGTTCATTTTTATATTTTTGAAACAAATATAGCTTTTCATTTCACAATTTGAAAACTTCGCCATTCATAAAAAAAGATTAATTGTTTTTAAACGATTTTTCGAAAGGAATTCTTTGCAAAATACTCCTCCCTAACGTCACCTCGTCGGCATACTCCAGCTCATCACCAACAGAAATTCCCCTAGCAATAGTCGAGGTGATGAGTCCGAAATCTTGTATTTGTTTGTAGAGGTAAAAATTGGTGGTGTCGCCTTCCATGGTCGAACTTAAGGCAAAAATGATTTCGACTACATTCCCCAACTTCACTTTTTCGACTAGGGTTTGAATGTTCAATTGGCTAGGACCTACTCCGTCAATTGGCGAAATCTTCCCTCCAAGAACATGGTAAATGCCCCGGAACTGACCCGTGTTTTCTATCGCCATCACGTCGCGAATGTCTTCGACAACACAAATAATTTGCTGCTCCCTTTTGGCATTAGAGCAAATTTCACACACATCCCTATCGGAAATATTGTGGCAACTCACACAAAACTTTACCTCTTCGCGCATCGTCGTCAAGGCCTGGGCCAAAAAACCGGTTTGCTCCTTGGGCTGCTTCAATAAATGCAACACCAGCCGCAAGGCGGTTCGCTTCCCTATTCCAGGTAATTGAGCCATTTCGTTGACCGCTTTTTCTAAAAGTTTCGATGAAAATTCCATAACTGCAAAGGTACTAATTTGTTTATTGGATTCTGGTTTTTAGGTTTCAAACAATAATTACTTGAAATAGTATAGTGCTGTTCTATATTGCTTCAAACATTACCGCTTAAACAAAAAAAAGAGGCTTTCGCCTAGTAGTGGTCGTAAAAAATTCCGGCCACTTATATTCAAATACTTTTGAGAGATCTCCATCCGAAAATACAATCATTATTCTGGTAATATACGCTCTAAGTTCCAATACAAATCTTCTTATAGCGGTTTTTAACCAAAAGTATTGGCTTTTTTATAAATTAGTACAAGCATTGCCATAATCAAGGTCATGTAAATCATAACCTCTATTCCGTTTTTGCTGTGCAAGACAAGTGACTGACATTTAGTTCTTGTTGGATGAACCCAAAAAACACCTCGATATCCCATCTTCTTCCATAATAACAAGCAACTTCTTTCACACTAAGTTCAAAATCATTAACACTAACTTTATTATTTTTTAAGTATTGACACAAACAACTGATTTACAGGAATCAATATACGAAACAATTAAAAAACACAAATTTTGTTAAAGATAAACAATAAAAACACTTTATTTTAAGTATAAAACAAAAAAAGTCGGAAGAAAAATCTTCCGACTATAACTACCCAACGGGTCGCTTTTTTATTTAGTAAAAATAGTTTTGTACCAAGGTTTTTTCGCTTCCGAAACACCATAAACATAACCATAACCATAACCAAAACCATAAACATAAACAAAACCATAACCCGTTTT
>CAIOTL010000259.1 GCA_903861155.1 uncultured Bacteroidota bacterium | reverse complement strand
TTGATGATTAGAATTTATCCCAGAATAGTTTGGTTGTCAATAAATCACCACCTATTGCAGTACTAGCTGCTTTCCAATTTGTTGGATTTGTTGTTGCTTCATTTACAGGATAAGTCAATCTTACAGGAACTTTACCATCGGCATTTGCCATTGCAGTTGATGGAGCCACTAATTGAGGATAGTCTAATCTTCTGTAAAAAGTCCAAGATACGATAGGCTGATTATACATAGCCAACCATGCTTCATTTCCTATGGATTGTTTCCAATTGGCAGAATTGTAAGGGTTCGCAGTTAGATAAGTTGTAGCATCTCCAGCACCCCATTCCGTAAATGATGCTTGTACAGCAGTATTATAGGCAGCGGCAGCAGCGTCAGTATTCCATCTGGCAGCAGCTTCGGCAAGATAAAAAGCAACTTCTGTATAGCTCAAAACAGTACCAGGGAAATTAGGAGTTCTTGTTAATGCACCTACAACCGAAAAGGAAGCGTAAGCAGATGGATTTCCAATTGTACCACCTACAAAATTAGAGGTTCCAGCTATTGGATCGAAGTAGATAGGTAATCTTGGATCTGATGCAGTATTCATTTCGTCAATTATGGTTTTACCTGCTACATAATCATGTCTGCCACTTGCTATTACATTGGCATAAATTGGGTTGTAATTTGGTGAAGTGGATAAATAAGGAAATTGACAATTATCTGCTGGAGACATAAAAACACCACCGCTTATAGCTGCATTAACTGTAGTTTGAGCTAAAGTGGCGTTTGAATCTGCAATAGTGATTCCTAATTTTAACAACAAGGAATTACCAAATTTTTGCCAGCTTGGAATGTCACCACTATAAAAATAGTCACCACCACTTGAGAAGCTAGTACCGGATGCATCTAAATTGGCAATATCAGTTTGTAAACGAGTGATTAAATTGGTATAAATAGCAGCACCACTGTCATATACAGGTAATTGATTATTGGTTAAATCTACTGATTTAGAATAAGGAACATCGCCGTAAGTATCAACCAAAGTTTGATAGACGTAAACCATTTGCATATCAATGATAGCCAATTGATTTTTCATGGTAACTGGCCAAGTTACAGATTCGTTTGCAGTTGGACTGTAAGCCATAATCAATTTTTTGGCCTGGTTAAAGTTGTTTAAAACAACTACATATTCATCACGCCAAACATTGTTAGAAATGTTTCTTGATACGAAATCGTAATTACTTTCGTCTGCATACGTTGTTTCTTGCCAATATTGCATCGTCAACCTAAAGTTGTTTTCGTTCACATTGGGTGTGTTGACGTAATCACTTAATCCTTTTTGAGCATAAGACAATACCGTTGAAGGGACTGTTGTGTAGGCGCTATTAGGATCGGTATTCAGCTTGGTATTTATATCAGTACAACTAAATATAAATAAGCTTACTAGTAAAACACTAATTATTTTTTTCATAATATTTTGTATTAAAAATTCATTTTAACATTAAAGGACATATTTTTCGTCGAAGGCATAACACCTGATTGATATCCTTGCGCATTTCCAGAACTTAATCCTGCTTCAGGATCGGCATAAGGCAAGCTTTTTTGAATGATCCATAAATTGTTTCCAATTACGCTAAATGACATTCCTTTGATAAAGGTTTTATCTAATAATTTTGAGGATAGATTATAAGTCAACGCCACCTCTCTTAATTTTACATAACCTGCATCATAGACAAATCCAGCGGCTGGTGAGTATCTATATCCATAAAGACCATAGTTAGTACCCGCTACTCTGGTTGTGTTAGGGGTGCCGTCTGCATATACTCCTGGACGAATGATTCCTCCTCCATTGGCAAGTGAATTTCTTACCGGATTGCCTAAATCATTGTTTCCGGCAGATTCTACATAGATTCCAGTAGCTTGACCATAATATTGGTCTAGCGAGAATACTTGACCACCCTCTTTCATGTCAACTTGTACCGTCAAGGAAAGATTTTTGTACGTGAATTTGTTGATCAGTCCTCCAAACCATTTGGCTTGTATATTACCAATAACATTGTTGGTGCCTGCAGTCTTAAGGTATCTACCATTTGCACCAACCGTTTTTTGACCATTGGTATAAATATAATCATCACCTTTTATTGTTCCGTACAAGTCTCCCGTACTAGCGTTTATGGTTACACCCCCTTGATAAGAACCTAAGGTTATGTTTTCGACCCCTGGTGCCAATTTAGTAACTTTTGTTATTGGATTTGACCAGTTCACGTTCATATCCCATTTAAAATTATTTATTTTAAGCAGGTTTAAATTTAAAGCAAGCTCTAAACCACTTGTTCTTAAATTACCAACATTTTGAACCTGAAAACCAGATCCAGTTGCATAAGAAACAGGTAGATTTAAGATTTGGTCAAACGAATCGTTTTGAAACCAAGCGAAATCGAGTCCAAATCTGTTTTTAAGAAATTGTAAATTGATACCGGCCTCAGATTGTTTAGAACGTTCAGGTCTTAAATTAGCATTTTTAGCTATAGTATTATAGGCATAAAGAGGCGAATTAACGGAAGTTTGTGCATAATACTGGTTTTGCAATTGATTGGCGCCCGTATCGGAACCTACTTCAGCATAAGAAGCTCTCAATTTTCCAAATGACAAAGCTGATATATCTTTTAAGAAAGACCAATTGGTCATTACAATACTCGCAGAACCAGAATAGTAAACATAGGTATTATTGTTTAAAGGTAATGCTGAAGATTGGTCTCTCCTGATAGTGCCATCTAAAAAGTAAGTATTCATCAATCCAACATTGGCTTGGGCAAAGATACCATTAACGATTTTTCTTGTGTCGGTAATACTTGGTAAAGTTGGGGCTGAGGCTGAATTTGAAATAGTATAGATTCCAGGAATAAATAATCCTCCGGATGTTGATAGAGAATTTGTATATCTGCTTTGGTCATTGATATTGCCACCAAGGATGGCATTCAAACTAACATTGGTTCCGAAATTCTGTTTGAAAGTAGCTAAAAAATCGTAATTTGATTCCTGAGCATGAATATTCATAACCGCATAACCTGAGGGTTGATCCACAGTTGTATTACCAAATCCCATAAGTCCAGCAACGGAACCAACAGCTTTTCTGTCGTCCATTATTTGGTTATAACCATCGGTACCGGCTCTAAACAATAAATTGATGTGTTTGTTTAGATCATAACTTAAACTAAAATTACCGGCAAATCTGGTTCTACTATCAGTTTCAAAGTTTTGGTATCTTTGAAAGTAGGGATTGTCCCAGTAGGCAGGGCTTAAATCAGTTGGACTATTGATATTCCAAGTATAATTTTTCCCAAATGAATTAAAGTAAAAGTTTTTTTGATCTTTCAAATCTGTTGTTACAGCCCACCATTGTCTGAAATTAGACATGATATTGTTGTTGTATCCGGTTGAGTTTCTACCAGTAGTATTTTGATCAACATAAGTTCCGTAAAAATTAGCGGTCAACTTATCGGATAGTTTGTACGATGCATTTCCAGTAAAACTGTTTTTGCTCATATTGCTGTTAGGCTCAATATCGGTTGAGTTTTGGTTTTGATACGACAGTCTAAAAGAGGAAACATCATTTCCTTTTGAAAATGAAATGGAATTATTCGAGGTAACTCCAGTCTGAAAGAAGGCACCTGGGCCGTTTTGTGCGGCTACATAAGGGGTTGCTTTTCCAAATGTTGGTGATCCAGGGATAAATGCGCCATATTGCCAAACATTTAGGTTTGGGTCTAATGGTGCTCCATAAGAGGCATCGTCATAAGTAGGAGCTAAAGGTTGGTCAGTTGAAGACGCGTTAACTGCTCCAGTGGTAGGATTATAAAAATCAGTTCGTGTAATACCGTCTGGCCCATAATAAGCACCATACCCTTCACCATACTTGTTTTGGTATTTTGCAAAGGTAGATTTATCATAAGTGGCAGTAGAATAAGAAGAACTAAAATCAATTCCTAAATCGGTATTGGTTTTTCCTCTTTTTGTAGTAATGATAATCGCTCCATTGGAGGCTCTTGATCCATATAATGCTGTTGCTGCAGCACCTTTAAGGACATTCACGTCAGCAATGTCATCTGGATTGATATCTGATATCGTATTTCCAAAATCGTAACCCGGTCTTCCGGATAGAGCTTGATCAGAAGTGTTATTGTTGTTGTTGATCATTGGAACTCCATCAACTACGAATAGTGCCTGATTATTCCCTGCAATAGATCGATACCCTCTTAATACAACATCTACAGACCCTCCAAAGTTGGTGCCTGTTTTAACTTGTAAGCCAGCTACTTTACCTGAAAGATTGCTGACAAAATTGGTACTTGGAGATTTGGATAAATCTTCCCCAGTGACTGACTGAGTGGAATAACCTAGAGATTTTTTTTCTCTTTTAACCCCCAAAGCGGTTACTACAACTTCGTTTAGTTGTTGTTCGCCTCCATCTAACTTTACATTAACAGAAGCAGAACTCGCCTTAACTTCTTGGGTTTTCATCCCAACATAGCTAAAAATCAAGACTTGGCTTGAAGTTGCCTTGATAGAATATTTCCCATCAAAATCAGTTTGTGTTCCAGATTTGGTCCCTTTTACTAATACACTCACGCCTGGTAAAGGCAATCCAGCATTATCGGAGACAACACCCGAAACAACTCTCTCTTGCGCAAAAGTAATTTGCGTCACAAGTACTATTAATAGTACTAAGAATCCATTGAACTTTAGTTTCATTTTTGAATATTTTGAATTAGTTACACAAAAATCTTAATAATTTGTTAACTTTCCTAACGTTTTGGATGATTTTTTATGCGCGCATATGAAATTTAACATTTTAACATTTGTTGAAGATTGTGTTATATTTCTATTTTTTTTAAAATTTAATGTTATAACTTATATGAACAATAGTGTTGTTAAATGTCACTTCTTGGTTTTTTGTCCTTCCATTGGCAAAAGCCAATTTCATCAATCCGCTTTTGGTTTGAATTCCTAATCCAAGTCCTAGCCCTAGAAGGTTTCCTTGATTTCCGGTGCTTTTGTCTTGGTAATACCCATAATCCATAATGGTGTTAAGATACAAGCTGGGAGAAACAATATACCGATATTCCGTGAGAAGAGCGGTTAAAAAATGGGATTGTAAACTATTTTCGGCAAATCCACGAAAGGAATTAATGCCTCCAAAACGGTACAATTCATTGACAATATAGGTATCGCTTTTTAGAAAATAATTTTGATAATTTATGTTAATGCAGTTTTTCTTGTTGAAATAGAAATTATGCATCGTCAGTACGTTAATGTAAAACTGCTTGCTTGTTTTAGACGTTCCAGTTAAATCATTTGCGGCTCTCTTTCCCAGCGCGATGGTAAGTGAAAGATTCGATTTTTTGGGGAAAGTCGAGTGGATGTAATCGAATTTCGAATAGTCTAAATTTGTGGTAACGAATGAGTTATTATAATTGCTTATTGTGCTGTTGTTTGAGTTTTGATTAGTGCTGGATTCAGTAGATTGGTAGCCTAAATAAATTCTTGTGTTGTAATTAATGAAATAGCCTAGATCTAGGGATGTTTTTGTGTTTTGATAAATGCTGTCTTGTTTGAAAATATAGATTTGTGCTTTCAAGCCAAATGGGCTTTTGAACAAATAAGGCAATTCGATGCCTAACTTGAATGTTTTCTGGTTGTTTCCGTCGCTTTTCCAATAAAGAGAAAATTGCTCCCCCATCCGCAAGGAGTTTTCTAAGGTTAAATCCAGATAGCCATTAAATACTAATTTGTTAGTTTTGTTATTGGCGAAACCAATAAATCCATCAAAAGTATTGGATTTCCTTTTTTCAAGATATACATAAACTTTGGTAGTGTCCTTCGTGAATAAAATCTCGGGATATTTTACTTGGTTCACAAAACCAAATTTCTCGAAATCATCATGAATCTGACTTACGATGTTCTTGTTGAAGGTATTGTTGTGATATTTCTTATTGATTTGTGCTAAATGTCCTTCTGGAAAATTATTCTTTTTCTTGTCCTTGGCAAATTTTACCACAATCAAATTCAGCTTTCTCTGTTGGTTAGGATCAAATAGTAAATCTGCAAAAAGGGAATGGTTTTGTTTGTGGATGTTAATCAATTTCAGTTTGGCTAATGCAAATCCTTTCTTTTCTAATTTTTGTAAAGTTTCATTTAAAAAAGATTCTATTTCTTCATAGGATATAGTTATAGAATCCTTTTTTTTATCTAATGCTATTGTTTCTTTTATTGCAGAATCTTTACCTATATATACATGTATAGCTTTTATCCTTTCGCCAAGGTTAAATTTTGTAGTATAACAAGAGTCGTTTGTTTTTTTGTTTTCAAGTAATTGATTTTCAATAAATCCTTTTTTTGATAGTTTTTCAGAAATAGATGTAATCTCATCACTTACTGATTTTGCATTTTTGTGGTTTTTTGTGTAATTTAAAGAATCGATGGTTTTGTTTTCAACTTCCGAATTCCCTAAAATAGTCAGGTGGAGTTTTTGAGCTGAAGAATTCAAACCAAAAAATAGGGTTAGAAATATTAAGATTGCTTTTTTCAAATGAAGTTGAAGTTTTGATAAATGTAACGCAAATATCAACAAAATAATATAAATTAACCCGTTAGGTGTAATTCCACATATTCGCAACCAGAATTACACTCGTGCTATTACGCAACAGTTTAATAATCGGCCTTGCAAAGAGCGAATCTAATTTATGCATTTTTTATGTGCTGTAATCGTTAGCTTAAGGAGTCAATTTGTTGCGAATATGTGGAATTACACCTAACGGGTTAAATTATTTAGTTGTATCTCTTCAAAGGGATAGTAATGATTTTTAATTTAATGTTTAATGATTAGTAGTTAAGTGGACTAAGTTTTTTTGATATAAGTAACCGATTGTTTTACTATGTCCTATTTAAGTTCTATGAATTACTTAAGCGAATTCAGGCATAAACATACTATGAAGAAGGCTAAAATAAGCCTTTCGTGATATATACTCTAAAAAAAATCTATAATGTTTCTATATTGACTCTATAAAAATATATATTTCTTTAGAGTGAGTATAGACTTAGTATAGAGTCACTATAGAGTCAACCTGTAATTTAGCTTACTTTAAAAGCAGTTTACTAACAAAGAAAGTGCTAATGGGTTAGGGAGTAATAGAAATTCATTTTACTTTCAAAAAAATATCGTGAGTTGCTAATAAACTAGAATTCGTGCAACTTGGATTTATTTCGGAAGGTTTCAGAAGGAATAAGTAAATAGTTATTGCACGAATTAAAGATGTAGAATTTTTTAAAAAAAGAGTTAATTGTGTTCTTAGTTTACAAGTGGGTTATTTTTTTGCAGGCTTCTAGATTTTCCGGTATAATCTGGTAATTAGTAAAAAAGTAAAGCAATTCAATAATTTTTAGTCCTAAGCCATTACTTTAAAAAGCATAAAAAACATTTAATTTATTTTAAAATTCAATTGTTAGCTTTAATCGGTGATTTCGCACTTGTTTTTAATCATCGGCACAAGTATAGCCTAAACTTATGTCATTAATAAACAAATATTTAATTCGCGTAAAAATTAATTAGTTATGATTTGTTTCATTAAAAATAATTACTACATTTGCAACCCCGTAAAAAGCGGGAAATTTAATATATAAGAAATTTTAGTATTAATTATGCCAACAATTCAACAATTAGTAAGAACAGGAAGAACTCAGATAACTAAGAAGAGTAAATCGGTTGCTTTAGATTCTTGTCCTCA
>CAIOTL010000258.1 GCA_903861155.1 uncultured Bacteroidota bacterium | reverse complement strand
TAGTTCTTCTTTTTCGATCGCTTTTTTGGCAAATTCCGCCAATAAATCATTTCCAAAAGGCGTTGCACGTATAATACTTGCATCGTTTTTATCATACATTGCCTTTAGATTATAAGGAAAAACAGGAGAGGCACTATCGTATAATTTCCCTTCATAAGGATTATCGTCCGCCAAACTTTCGTTATATGTTGACGCTGGTTTCAATAAATCCCAACCTTTATTGATGTAAGGCATATATCTTTTTTCCTGATTGAATTCCGTAACCCAATTCGGCAGTTTATCACCATAAAAAGTGCTCGAAATAAAAGCCCCCGAATTACTAAACCAAAAAGCCCAATTAGCAAAATGTCCGCCTGGCAAAATAGCGCCACGATCTTTAAGACTCATCGCAATTACTTTTCCTTTGAAGTTGGTTGCCAAACGTAATTCGTCAGTAATAGTTGTGCTTTGCAAGTTTTTGGGAGACATTTCTCCTTCTTTCGCAGTACCACCACCAATTGTTTTCACCGAAGCATCATCGGTACAATAAATTTCTTTACCTAACTTTCGGCTAAACCACTCATTTCCCACAATTCCGTGAGTTGAGGGCGTAGTTCCCGTATAAATGGATGCGTGACCCGGACCAGTAAACGTTGGTGTATAATTATAATGCATATTCTGAAAAGTATATCCATTATTCATTAATCGTTTGAAACCATTTGAAGAAAAATCATCCGAAAAACGATATAAATATTCCATTTTCATCTGGTCGACCACAATTCCAACCACCAATTTAGGGCGTTGTTGGGCATGAACGTTTAAAATTAGTGCGAATCCCAAAAACAAAAATAACTTTTTCATAGTACAATTTTAATCGGGGCAAAAATACACATTCCTTTTCGAAAACTGAACCGAAGGAAACCGTAAGATTGGAAATTTAATCATTCCTTAACCCAGTATATACGTTGGTAAAAAAAATTAAGATTTCAAATTAAAAATATTGTAGAGGATAATCTTGTCGCCATAATTGATATAAAGCTGTTTTCGATCTTCTTGTTTTTTTCTTTTAATAATTGAAAGTGTACAATCTTCACCATTATTGTCTTTGCACGTAAAGGAATAAACAAGATCTGTTTCATTCTCTTCAACTGGATGATAATCAATAATTTCAAATACTTGGATGGCTTGAGAATAAACAACAATTCGGTTTTTATCCGTATCCAAGGTCACCATCATTTTGGATAATTCCAGATTGGACCATTTTCCCCATTCTCCTTTATCATTTCTTTCCAAAACGCTAAAACCGGAGGTACTAAACTTATAGGTTTGACTATAACATTGTTGCAAACCAAAGCCAAGAAATAACAGAAGAATTATTGTTTTTATTTTAGTCATTATTGATTCAATTTAAAGGAATCAAAAGTAATAAAATTAGAGGCTAAAAATCAAATTTTGCCACTTCTTTTCTGGCTTTTTCAAAGTCCGAAATCAATTCCAAAATGATTTCCTCGACTGGTTTTATTTCGTGAATTATTCCCGCTATTTGTCCAATTTCCAATTCGCCTTCAACTAAATCGCCTTCAAACATTCCGTGTTTTGCCCTAGCTCGTCCCAATAATATTGATAATTCCTCCTTGGTTGGACATTTCGCATACAAATCTTGAACGTCCTGGTAAAATTTATTCTTGATTAAACGAACCGGAGCCAATTCTTTCAAAGTTACTTGGGTCTCGCCTTCCTTGGTTTCGACAATCCTGTTTTTAAAATTTTCGTGTGCCGATGATTCCAAAGAAGCGGCAAACCGACTTCCTATTTGTACTCCATCGGCACCAAGAACTATTGCGGCAAGCATTCCGTCACCTGTGGCAATTCCACCGGCGGCAATCAGTGGAATTCGTATTTTTTCTTTCACTATCGGAATCAAGGTGAATGTTGTAGTTTCTTCTCTTCCGTTGTGACCGCCAGCTTCAAATCCTTCGGCAACAACGGCGTCAACTCCAGCGTCTTGAGCCTTCAATGCAAAGACAGAACTACTCACCACGTGAGCCACGATTATTCCTTTTTCCTTCAGAAAAGAGGTCCAGGTTTTGGGATTCCCTGCCGATGTAAAAACGATTTTCACGCCTTCATCAACAATAATATCCATTATCTCTTCGATGTTCGGATACAACATCGGGACGTTTACGCCAAAAGGTTTATCCGTTGATTTTTTGCATTTTTGAATATGTTCCCGCAAAACTTCAGGATACATTGAACCCGCGCCAATCAATCCCAAACCACCGGCATTGCTGACCGCGCTTGACAATTTGTAACCGGAATTCCAGATCATTCCTCCTTGAATAATGGGATATTTAATACTGAAAAGTTGAGTGATTTTGTTCATTTTGACTTAAATATTACGACTGTCTTTTTACAAAACTAAAAATTATTTTTGCCACAAATTACACGAATTTTTACAATTTTTTTTCAGAAAAAATTATTTGATTTAACTTGAATTCGTGTTAATTCATGTAATTCGTGGCTAAAAAACAAATATAGTCCGCAAAGCGAACTATATTATTTAACATTACTGTTTTATAATCTTTCCGCTTTTGGAAAAACCGTTCGATTCTATTTGATATAAATAAATTCCTTTATTTAAGGATTTCATCGAAAGGATGGGAATTGGTTTTGAGATATTCTTCTCCAAGACTTTTTGTCCCAAAACTGTGTAAATAATTACCGTTCCAGTAGTGAAACCTCCGGGCAAAGCAAATGAAATCGAATCGCTCGTTGGATTTGGATAAGCCACGAAATCATTTTTAGAAAATGTAGTAACCGTTAATCCATTGGCTAAAGCCAAACCAAAATCGGGAATTCCATAACCATTTTGTAATCTTGATTCAAATGGTGGCTCTGAAAAATTATCTCCCGATTGCGTGATTAATTTTTTGATTTCCTGACATGTTTTTGTGGGCAAAGCTTGCCACAAACAGGCAATCATTCCAGCCATTATCGGGCAAGAAAATGAAGTTCCGCTTGCCGTGACAATATTCCCGTTAACATCTGACAAAACCGAGGCCTGTCCTTGAGCCATCAAATCTGGTTTTACGCGAGCGTCAAAACTCGGTCCAATCGAACTAAATAAAGCATAAGTTCTATCGGATTTCACGGCTCCAATTGCAATTACATTAAGTGCCTCTGCAGGAACACCAACATGGGGTTCAATTTTTGCTCCCTCATTTCCAGCACTTGCAACTACTATAATTCCCTTGCTAAAAGCAATATTTGCACCTTGTGAAGCAAATGCGGAATTTCCCGTCATATCAACATAAGTATGGCCGTAAGCGGGATTGTCGAAAGCTAAATATCCCAAGGAAGTGGTGATAATGTCTACTCCCACTCTATCAGCTTCTTCGGCAGCCTCGACCCAATTCGATTCTTCAACAGGATTTTCGGAGGTAACATCTTCCGTTATATACAAATAATACTTGGCATCAGGCGCTGTTCCCACCAACTGGCCATCAGTAAAACCGCCCATTGTGGAAAGAACCATCGTTCCATGTGAATCTCCAGAATAAAAATTACTGTTTTTGGTCACGTAATTATATCCTCCCAAAATTTGGTTGTTGGCTATTAATCTTTGAAAAGGTTGAGCAACATCTACGTTGGGGAAACCAGCATCTAAAACGGCAATTATTTTACCCAATCCGGTATAATTTTGTTGGTGTAATGAAATTCCGTTAAGCATTTGAATTTGATTCGCCGAAGTGCCGTAGTTATAATTTACCTGAGTTTTCAAGGTTTTGTTTACCGGATTGAATTGGGGTTTCCCCTGTTTTCTTTTGGAGTTAAGCGAATTATCGGCAAAATGGATATGATCTACAAAAGACACAACTTTCAACGCATCGATATCGGCTTGCAGACCACGAACGTGAATGCAATTCAACCATTTTGATTTAGCCATCACGCTTATACCTGAATTGGCAGCAATCTGGTCAACATAAGGTTGGTAAATAGGGACATCCTTGAAATCCAATAAAAGATTTTGGATAGTTCTTCTGTCCAAAGCTCTTTGAGTGAGCATCGTCAGTGGATTATTAAGATAGGTTTGAGAGCCTGGTTTATCTTTGAAATATACCCAGGCGTCTTGTTGTGAAAAGCCTGCAAAACTTGAAACTAAAAACAAGAAAAGCTGTATTCTTTTCATACTTTTTCAGAATTAAAAAGACCAAATTACGAAATTACTCCCGAACCAACTAATTCGTCCTCTAAATACCAAGCCACGAATTGTCCCTCGGTTATGGCGGATTGTGGTTCTTCGAAAGCGACATACATTCCGTTTTCGAATTGATGCAATATGGCTTTTTGCAATGGTTGACGGTAGCGAATTCGTGCCATAACTTCCACTGTTTCCCCCTTAGCCAAAACCAAATCGGGGCGAATCCAATGCACTTCGGACTTTTCGATAAACAACACTTTTTTGAACAATCCCGGATGTTGACTTCCTAATCCGGTATAAATAGTATTCGTCACAACATTAGTGGCGATGATGAATAAAGGATCAGTTGTTCCGCCCACATTCAGACCTTTTCGCTGTCCAATGGTAAAATAATGGGCTCCTTGATGTTTGCCTACTACTTTTCCCATTTCTGGTTTATAGCCAATTTTTCTTGAATCGAATAATAATTCTTCTTCAACAGAAAGTCCTGCTGCTTTTTCATAAAAATATTCAGGATTTCCTTTGTCGATTTGGATGATTTGTCCTTCTTTGGCATCCAATTTTTGTTGCAAAAATTCGGGTAATCTCACTTTTCCAATAAAACACAAACCTTGCGAATCTCTTTTTTCGGCAGTAACTAAATCCAATTGCGCAGCGATTTCGCGTACCTCTGGTTTTGTTAATTCGCCTATTGGAAATAGGGATTTTGCCAATTGTTCTTGCGATAATTGACATAGAAAATAGGATTGGTCTTTGTTATTGTCCGCTCCTGCCAAAAGTTGGTATACTTTTTCGCCCTTGACTTCAATTTCGCCTTTTCGACAATAATGACCTGTTGCCACATAATCGGCACCAAGACTTAATGCGATTTTCATAAAAACATCGAATTTTATTTCGCGATTACAAAGTACGTCAGGGTTTGGAGTTCTCCCTTTTTCATATTCGTTGAACATATAATCAACGATTTTCTCTTTGTATTCTTCGCTTAAGTCAACCGTTTGAAAAGGAATACCGAGTTTTTCGGCGACCAATAAGGCGTCGTTACTATCTTCGAGCCAAGGACATTCGTTAGAAATCGTAACGGAATCATCGTGCCAATTTTTCATAAAAAGCCCAATAACTTCATAACCTTGCTGTAGCAATAAATAAGCAGCAACACTCGAATCTACACCACCAGAAAGCCCAACAACTACACGTTTCATCTTGAAATAATTACGATTTTAGAAGTCGCAAAGCTACAAAGATTTGCGACAGGATTTATCCAAGGATAAACTTAATTGCTTTTGGATTTTGAGGTACGTTTTAAATCACTCATATTTATTTCCTTAGTTAATTTCCCCTTATTGAAAAACTGCCAAATGCCTGCTTTTTTTCCTTTGAGAAATTTCCCTGTTGACACAATATTTCCGTCGTCGGCATCCCTGAAAATTGCCAATCCATCATATTCATTGTTCTTATAATTGGATTCTTCAATCACAATTCCAGTCTCGGTAAAGCGCTTATAAAGACCATTTTTAAGATTGTTTTTATAGTTCATTTCTTCTGCAATCTTTCCGTTTGGATAAAAAACGGAGCGCACACCTTCCAACTTACCATTTTTATAATTTTCAATGGTCATTATGATTTTTGATTCTTTATGGTAGTATTTCCATTGACCTTCATACAGTTTATTGACCACTTTGCCTTCGCTCACCTTATTCTTTTTTTGGTCATAAAAAATAGTATAAGCTGAATTATCTTTAGGGCTAAATTCCCTAGTGGCAACAACCGATTTTAGGTGTGTATTGTCAAAGAAAGTAAAAGTTCCAACTTCTTTTCCGTGTTCGAAAGTCCCTTCGTATTTTGGGTTTTTGGTATCTGCATAAATTCCTTTCCAAAGTCCTTCTTTGTTGCCTTTTTCATCCAATTTATTGAAATCATTTTGAGCTTGGATGTAAAACACATTCAAAAAAATCAAAACGAATATTCCTCTTTTATAAAACGTTGCCATATAAGGGCTATATAATAAATTGTACATAAG
>CAIOTL010000257.1 GCA_903861155.1 uncultured Bacteroidota bacterium | reverse complement strand
TGTTCCCATAAAATTTAGTTCTTTTCGTCGATCTTCAGTCACGCCTTTACTTATTGTAGATATGGCATTTACAAACAAAATATAAAAAATAAAATTTTAAATTTTCTGCTAATCCAAAAACAAAAAATAGTAAGTGAAATAAAACTTAATTTTTTTGTGTTCGAAAGGTATAACCCTACATTTGTAAACTAAAAAAAAACTAAATGGCCAGATTCAAGGAAAATGATTTGCCAAAATCAAAAATTACTGCAAGTTCATTGAATAAAGCAACTCTTATATTCAAATATGCCGGAAATCACCGTTGGAAATTTTATGTTGGTTTGGTTTTTCTTTTATTTACAGGTGCCACAGCTTTGGCTTTTCCTAAATTGATGGGAATGCTAATCGACTGTGTAAAGAATAAAAGTTATGACCAAGCCAATAATATTGCATTATTATTAATTGGAATTTTGTCGTTACAATCCGTTTTTTCCTTCTTCAGATTATATTTATTTGTCAACTTCACAGAACATACCTTGGCAAATCTTCGACTATCTTTATACAGCAATCTGGTGAAGTTGCCGATGTTGTTTTTCTCCCATAAACGCGTCGGAGAATTAAATAGCCGAATTAGCTCAGATATAACCCAAATACAAGACACATTAACTTCTACAATTGCTGAATTCTTACGCCAATTTATTTTGATTATTGGAGGAGTAATTTTATTGGCGACACAAAGCATCAAGTTAACTTTACTGATGCTGTCAGTAGTTCCTCTTGTGGCGGTTGCCGCCGTTATATTTGGAAGATTCATTCGGAAATATTCGAAAAAAGTCCAAGATCAAGTTGCCGAAAGTCAGGTTATTGTCGAAGAAACGATTCAGGGAATCAGCATTGTGAAGGCGTTCGCCAATGAATGGTATGAAATCGGCCGCTATGATGGCAAAATAAAAGAAGTCGTAAAACTAGCCATCAAAGGCGGGAAATACAGAGGTTACTTTGCTTCCTTCATCATTTTTTGTCTCTTTGGAGCCATTGTTGCCGTGGTTTGGTTTGGCGTTCGATTGAGTATCAGTGGCGAAATGAGCGTTGGTCAATTAATTTCATTTGTTTTGTATTCGACTTTCGTAGGAGCTTCTTTTGGCGGAATTGCAGAACTTTATGCCCAGATTCAAAAAGCAATAGGAGCAACAGAACGTGTTTTTGAATTATTGGAAGAGACTCCAGAAAAAATTAATTCTAAACAAAATTCACATTCCGTTCAAAAAATAAAAGGGAATGTCACTTTCCAAAATGTGGCCTTCAGTTATCCTTCCAGAAAAGAAATGAAAGTCTTGAAAGACGTAAGTTTCACGGCAAATTTTGGTCAAAAAATAGCTATTGTTGGTCCAAGTGGTGTCGGAAAATCAACTATCGCTTCCTTATTATTGCGTTTTTACGACATTGAAGGTGGTGAAATTCTGATAGACGGAAAAAATATTTACGAATATGATTTGGAAAATCTCCGCGGAAATATGAGCATTGTACCCCAAGACGTAATTTTATTTGGAGGAACCATCAAAGAAAATATTGCCTACGGAAAACCGGATGCCACCGAAGTAGAAATTCTCATTGCAGCAAAACAAGCCAATGCTTTGAGTTTTATTGAAAGTTTTCCCGAAAAATTTGAAACTATTGTTGGCGAAAGAGGGATTAAACTTTCCGGAGGTCAAAGACAACGAATTGCGATTGCAAGAGCATTGCTAAAAAACCCAAGCATTTTGATACTTGATGAAGCCACATCATCATTAGACAGCGAAAGCGAAAAACTGGTACAAGAAGCCTTGGAAATTTTGATGGAAGGAAGAACAAGCATCATTATTGCGCATCGCCTCTCAACTATTCGAAGTGCGGATCAAATTTTGGTTCTTGACAAAGGCGTCATTGCAGAACAAGGGACGCATCAGGAATTGATTGTTTTAGAAAATGGAATTTATAAAAACTTGAGCAATTTACAGTTTAGCAATTCTTAAAATTTAATTCCAATAAAAACCCGACAGATTTTGAAAACTTATCGGGTTTTTATTGATTACTGAATACTCATTTTTGCTTCCCTTTCCTTCTATTTCGTTCCTCTTTTATCATTTTCAATTCACGGCTAGTTTGTCCTGCTACCGAAGTGTTTTCTTCGGCACGGCGAATCAAGTACGGCATCACATCTTTTACGGGACCGAAAGGCAAATACTTGGCAACATTATAACCTTCAGCAGCTAAATTGAAACTAATATTATCGCTCATTCCGTATAATTGGCCAAACCAAATTCTGGAATCGTTGGTTTTCAATCCTTTTTCCTTTATCAAATCCATCAAGAAATAAGTACTTAATTCGTTGTGGGTTCCTGCAAAAACAGACATTGTGTCGATATTGTTGACCATATATTTCACAATGGAATCGTAGTTTTTGTCAGTTGCTTCTTTTGATGCACAAATCGGCTTAGGGTAACCCATTTCTATTGAGCGTTCATTTTCTTTTTCCATATAAGCACCACGAACCAGTTTCATCCCGATGTAAAAACCTTCTGCTTTTGCTTTTTCGTTCAGTTTTTTTAAATAATCCAATCGATCCCAGCGATACATTTGCAGTGTATTGAAAACAATTGGTTTCGATTTATTGTATTTCTGCATCATTTCTTCGACCAAATTATCGACGGAATCTTGCATCCAACTTTCCTCGCTGTCAATCAAAAGGGTTACATCATTGTCGAATGATGCCTTGCAAACCTTGTCAAATCGAGCCACTACCCTATTCCATTCTTCAGTTTCGGCTGGCATTAATTTTCTTCCTTCTCCGATTGCTTGATATAAATCGATACGTCCAAAACCAGACGGTTTAAAAACTGCAAACGGGATAGCCTTTTTTTCTTTGGCGAAAGCAATTAATTTCAAGGTTTTTTCCAAAACATTGTCAAACTGTTCTTCCTCTTCTTTTCCTTCAACCGAATAATCCAAAACAGAAGAAACTCCTTTAGCATACATTTTATCAACGACACTAATACAGTCATCTTCATTTATTCCACCACAAAAATGGTCAAAAACAGTGGCGCGAATCAAACCTTCGACTGGTAAATTTGCCTTTATCGCAAAATTCGTTACCGCAGTTCCAATTCGAACCAGTGGCTGATTGTCTATTAATTTGAATAGAAAATAAGCTCTATCGAGTTCGGTATCGCTCTTTAGCGAGAAGGCAATTTGTGTGTTATTGAATATATTTTTCATTTTTTGTTATATTTTTACACAAATATAGGTAGAGTTTTGAATATTATTCAGCAAAAATTACCTTATTTTGCGCTTTCAATTAATCAAATAGTATGCAATCAATTCAAGCCAATAATTATCCAATTCATTTCAATGAAAAAGGATATAAAGCCTTAAACTCGTACCTAAACGAAAGTAAATATTCGAACTTATTTGTTATTGTTGACAGCAATACAAATGAGTTTTGTTTGTCTGAATTTCTTCCATATTTAGCCACAAATCTCACTATTGAAATTGTCGAATTTGAAGCTGGCGAACCCAATAAAAATATTGATACCTGTGTCGAACTATGGAATATTTTAACAGAACTTGGTGCTGATAGAAAAAGTTTAGTGATAAATCTTGGCGGTGGTGTTGTCACTGATTTAGGTGGTTTCGTGGCTTCAACATTCAAAAGAGGAATCGATTTTATTCATATTCCAACCACTTTACTTTCGATGGTCGATGCTTCCGTTGGAGGAAAAACAGGTGTTGATTTGGGGAATTTAAAAAACCAGATTGGCGTTATCAATGTGCCAAAAATGGTACTTATTGACACTCAATATTTAGAAACTCTTTCTAAAAGAGAAATGCGATCCGGACTTGCCGAAATGCTCAAACACGGATTAATTTACGACAAAGAATACTGGGAGAAATTCTTGGACTTCAAATCCATAGATTTTGCCGATTTTGATGAATTGATTTATCGTTCTGTCGAAATAAAGAACGTAATTGTAATACAAGATCCAACCGAAAAAAATATCCGGAAAGCGTTGAACTTTGGTCATACACTTGGTCACGCCATCGAAAGCTATTTTCTGGAGAATGAAAACAAGAAATCCTTGTTGCACGGCGAGGCAATCGCCATCGGAATGATATTGGAAAGTTATATTTCTTTAGAAAAAGATTTAATCAGCAAAGAGGAATACAAGCAAATAAAAAATGCCATAAAGACCATTTATGACGACGTCGTTTTTGAAGAAAACGACATTGAACCGATATTGGAATTATTGATTCACGACAAAAAAAATGAGTACGGAAACATCCAATTTGCATTGATTGATGGCATTGGAAAAATAAAAATCAATCAATCTGTTGAAAACGAATTGATTCTAAAAGCATTTCAAGATTATAAATCTTAATTTTTTTACTAAAAAGGATTGCTTTACGTATATAATATTTTTTACATTTGCCCCAATGAAAAAAAATCAAAACCAGAGAAATTATAGTTTCATCAAAAACGAAAACAATACGTCTTTTTCAAGAATATTGAAACGTTTTTATACTATTAAAGATACATTTAGTTTTGATATTTTTCAATACCTGAAGGCTGATCACGAGAAGCTTCAAATTATATACGCAAATATTAGGGTTTGAATTTTAGTTTGATTTATTTTACATTATAATAACATAAAATACTGAAAGCTAAATGAATACAAAATATTTTGATCTAATAAATCAAACCTATTATTTCCCTCAAGAAGAGTTTACTTTAGACAAAGACAATCTTCAGTTTCACAATATTGATTTGATGAAACTAGTCGAAAAATATGGTACTCCTTTAAAATTCACCTATTTGCCGCAAATTTCCAACAACATCAACAAAGCCAAAAACTGGTTTCGGAAATCGATGGAAAAAAACAAATATGAGGCGAAATATTTCTACTGCTATTGCACCAAAAGTTCTCATTTTGAATACGTAATGAATGAAGCTTTCAAGAATAACATTCACATTGAAACTTCTTCGGCTTTTGACATTAATATTGTTGAAAATTTGATGGCTTCCGGTAAAATCAACAAGAGCACCTATGTTATTTGCAATGGCTTCAAAAGGGAACAATACATTGAAAACATTGCACGAATTATCAATAATGGCCATAAGAATACGATTCCAATTATCGATAATTATGAGGAACTTGATCTTTTGCAAGAGAAAATCAAGAGAAAATTCAAAATAGGAATTCGTATTGCCGCAGAGGAAGAACCAAAATTTGAATTTTATACTTCGCGTCTTGGCATTGGTTACAAAAATATTGTCCAGTTTTACAAGAAACAAATTCAGGATAATAAAAAATTGGAACTCAAAATGTTGCACTTTTTTATCAATACAGGGATTAATGATAATGCCTATTATTGGAACGAATTGGTAAAATGCATCAAGGTATATGTTGCATTAAAAAAAGAATGCCCAACACTGGATGGATTAAACATTGGTGGAGGTTTTCCAATAAAAAATTCATTGGCTTTCGAATATGATTACCAATATATGATTGACGAAATTATCAATCAAATCAAGATTGCTTGTGACGAAGCCGAAGTTGCTGTTCCAAATATTTTTACCGAATTTGGTTCTTATACCGTTGGCGAAAGTGGTGGTGCCATCTATCAAATTTTGTATCAAAAACAACAAAATGACAGGGAAAAATGGAATATGATAGATTCTTCATTTATCACGACTTTACCTGATACTTGGGCGATTAACAAGCGTTTTATTATGTTAGCGATCAACCGCTGGAATGATACTTATGAGAGAGTTTTACTTGGTGGCTTGACCTGTGATAGCGATGATTATTATAATTCCGAGCAAAATATGAATGCCATTTATTTGCCAAAATATAATAAGGAAAAGCCATTATATATAGGTTTTTTCAATACTGGCGCTTATCAAGAAACCATTGGCGGTTATGGTGGTTTGCATCATTGCTTGATTCCAGAACCAAGACATATACTAATAGATAAGGATGAAAACGGAATTTTGGCAACCGAAATTTTCTCGGAACAACAAACCGCCGAAGACGTTTTAAAAATATTAGGTTACGCAAAATAAAAATATAATTAATAATTAGTCTATTTTAAAATTCGTTAAATTTGAAAATGTTTTTCAAGGTTTTCGATTTTTAAATTTTTAAAATCAAAAAAATGAGTAAAGGACCAATAAGCCAGTTTATAGAAAAGCATTATTTGCATTTCAACTCTGCGTCTTTAGTTGATGCTGCAAAAGCATACGAACAACAATTAGCCAACGGGGCAAAAATGATGGTGAGTATGGCTGGTGCAATGAGTACCGCTGAAATTGGAAAGATTTTCGCCGAAATAATTCGCAAAGACAAAGTTCAAATTATTTCTTGTACCGGTGCAAATCTTGAAGAAGACATAATGAATTTGGTTGCACATTCTCACTACGAAAGAGTGCCCCATTATCGTGATTTGACACCCCAAGACGAATGGGCTTTACTCGAAAGAGGTTTAAATCGAGTTACCGATACTTGCATTCCAGAACACGAAGCGTTCCGTCGCTTGCAAAAACATATTTATAAAATTTGGAAAGATGCCGACGATAAAGGAGAAAGATATTTTCCTCACGAATTTATGTACAAAATGTTGCTTTCGGGAGTTCTCGAAGAATATTACGAAATTGATTTAAAAGACAGTTGGATGTATGCTGCTGCCGAGAAAAATTTACCTATTATTGTGCCGGGCTGGGAAGATAGCACCATGGGAAATATATTTGCCTCTTATGTTATAAAAGGAGACTTAAAGGCTTCAACAATGAAATCAGGCATAGAATATATGGTTTATTTATCAGATTGGTATCCCAAAAATAGCCAGAATGGTGTGGGTTTCTTCCAGATTGGTGGCGGAATTGCTGGCGATTTTCCAATTTGCGTAGTACCAATGTTGTATCAAGATATGGAAATGCACGATATTCCTTTTTGGAGTTATTTTTGTCAAATTTCAGATTCGACAACCAGTTATGGTTCTTATTCTGGAGCTGTTCCTAATGAAAAAATTACTTGGGGAAAATTAGACATAAATACCCCAAAATTTATTATTGAGTCGGATGCTACAATTGTTGCTCCGTTAATTTTCGCTTATTTGTTGGATTTATAGAATTATTTTATGAAGAGAGTTATTGTTGATTATGCAAAACTTACCCACGAAATTTTGAACCTTCTGGTCGAAAGATTTCCTGATGGCTATGACGATTCGAACATTATCCGTTTTAGAAATGCAAAAAATGAATTGATTGAGGCAGTTGAAGTGCGAACTGAAGATACCATCTATTTAGTAAAAGTAAGTACCAAACTTGCAGATCGAATTGAGAATTATGATGAAGATGACGAAATAGCTACCGAAATTGAACCTATTATCCCAATAAAAGGTCTTGACGATGATGATGAAGACAGCAATGACGAAGATGATGATGAAGATGATGATTTTGATAAACCTGAAACTGAGGACGACGAGGACGACGAGGACGACTCTGATGAAAAGGATTTTGACGAGGACGAAGATGAAGATGAAGATGAAGAAAAAAAGTAATTAAGTTACTTTCTAAAATAAAAAAAGGAACTTCTTTTGGAGTTCCTTTTTTATTCAATTAAATCCAAAATATTACAAATACCGTTCTTTAATTATTCTCAAATGATGATTTTGATGTCCTGAAATTAGAAAACCAATCGCACGAACCGAAATCGTATTATCGGAAGAAGTTCCCAAATACGCGAGTTGCTCATCAGAAAAGTTTTTGAATAAGCACAATGTCGAATTTCTGACGAATTGAAATTCTTCAATCAAACTTTCCACCGTTCGGCTATTTGCCATAGCATTAGGAACATAATCATTTTCTTCAAATCCTGCCAAAGGCGTTTTGTCTTCCCTCCCAATTCTCAAAGCACGATAGGCAAAAATACGTTCGGCATCAATGAGATGAAGTAAAATATCCTTGATTGTCCATTTGTTTTTGGCATATCGATATTCCAGTTTTTCGAATGGGATAATTGAAATAAAAGAAACCATTTGATGTAATCCTTTTTCCAATCCTTCCATCAAACTAATATCTTCCAATGCATTTATATAAGTAGCGTTGAAAGAGGAATATTCGGTATTTGACAATTCGATTGGTTTCATAAAAATTGAATTTATGCAGAGTTTCTGCTAGCGTTTGTGTTTCCAAAAAGTGAACGAGTAACAATTTTTTCGTACGTTTTTATTAAGCCCAAATCGGGATTTTTTTCTTTATTCATTTCATTAATTTTCAACAAGGCATATTGTTGTATTGTCAACAACGGCAATACAATACGCTCTCTTATATCAATCGAAGCCTTACCGTCTGGATAATTTTCCATAAGCTCTTTATGACCCGCAATTTTTAACAACAATCTTTTTGTTTCCAAAAATTCGTCATAAATAATTTGCCAAAACGAGCCAAATTCAGGGTCGTTTTTCATATAAGCCGTCAATGGGAAAAATGACTTCGCCAAAGACATCATACTGTTTTCCAACAATGTTTTAAAGAACAATGAATTATCATATAAATCCTGAACTTTTTCCCATTGATTGTTATCTTCAAAGTGTTTTAAAGCAGAACCAACACCAAAAAATCCTGGTACATTCTGTTTCAACTGACTCCAAGAACCTACAAATGGAATGGCTCGCAAATCTTTGAAATCGAGATCATCAGACTTATTTCTTTTTGAAGGTCGACTTCCTATATTTGTTTTAGCATAATACTTTATGGTGCTCATCTGTTCCAGGTAAGGAATGAACTTTGGATGATTTTTGAAATCCAAATATTTCTGATATCCTAATTCTGCCAATTGTCCCAATACTTCTTTTTCGCTTGCACTCAACACATTTTTACCTTTGCTAAAAACTTGGTTCGTAACTCCAGCACTTAATAAATTTTCTAAGTTATTTCGGCAAGAATCCAAAGTTCCAAAATTAGAACTTATTGTTTGTCCTTGTACCGTAACTTGAATCTCTTTATTTTCTATATTTGGCCCCAAAGAAGCGTAAAATTTGTGCGTTTTCCCACCACCACGGGCAGGTGGACCACCACGTCCATCAAAGAAAATAGCTTTAATTCCGTATTTTCTAGAAATGGCAGTAAGTTCTTCCTTGGCTTCATAAATACTCCAATTTGCCATCAAGTAGCCTCCATCTTTAGTACCATCAGAAAAACCAAGCATAATTGTTTGCTTGTTATTTCTGTTTTTTAAATGCTTGACATAAGCAGGATTGGTGTATAATTTTTCCATAATAATATGCGCATTTTGCAAGTCATCAACTGACTCAAATAGCGGAATTATGTCAACCAATGGATTTTCCCAATGATTCAATCGAATAAGTGCAAAAGTTTCCATCACGTTAAGTGCACTTTCATTGTTGCTTATAATATAGCGATTAGCACCAAATTCTCCGTTTCTTTCCTGAATTTTTTTGATAGCTTGTATAGACTCGATGGTCGATTTTGTCATTTCATCTTCAAAGACATTTGAATCTATATCTCCCGAAGCATTAGAAAGAACATTGATCTTCTCCTCTTCAGATAGTTGATAATAATTCTTTGGAAAAATATTCGAATTTGAATTTACAAAATAATCAACCACATCCTTAAATACTGAATCGTGAACTCTACTGTTTTGACGAATGTCTAAAGATGCAAAATGAAATCCGAACAAATTTACTTTGATCAAAAGTGCATCTAATTCATCTAAATACAAGGATTGATGGCGTTCAATTATTATGGTTTTAATTTTATTTAATTTTGTCTTAAACTCATCTAATGTGATATAAATATCTCCTTCCGAATAAAAAACGGAGCGATATAATTTAAATTCAAGCTCCGCAACTAAAACATCTACTTCAAAGAAAGTTAACTTTCTCTTCAGATTTCTTATCTCATTGTAATAACATTTTAATATAGAAGTTCGAAGTCTTTCTGCTACTTTAAGAGTGATTTCGGTCGTTACGAAAGGGTTTCCGTCTCGGTCACCACCAGGCCAAAATCCGAGCTTTATCAATGGATTTTGAATAGAGGTTCCGTTAAATATATTTTTTTCAAGGTAATGAACCATCTCTCCCGAAGTTTCATAAAATACATTTTCGAGATACCAAATCAAACTTACCGCTTCATCAAATGGATTTGGTTTTACGGTTTGAATAAAAGGAGTTTTTCCTAGTTGAGCCAACAATTGTTTAATGTGTAAAAGATTATTCTTGCGAATTGCGTCAGTCAAATCATTTATAATTCCTAGAACTGCTCCAGGATAAAATTGTGTTGGATGTGCTGTTAATACAGTTCTAACGTTAAAATCCTCTAAGAAATCAATCAATTCCTCTTTTTTGTTTTTGGCATCTGATTTTTCTTTGATATCGCGCAATGAACCTCTTCCTTCCATATTATTAACCATTGGAAAGGCGGCATCTTCAATAGCATCGAAAAGGACAATCTGACGTTCAATATATTGTATAAAACGAAACATTAAGTCGATTTTTTCCTTTTCAGAAGTACTGTGGAGATATTTTTTGGCAAAGAAATCAACAATCTCTTTGGGGTTTTCCTGTTTTTTGAAACCAGTGTCACAAACTTCGGTAAATAACGGAAGTAAAACCCCGGTATTGTCAATGGAATCGAAAGGTAAGGTTATAAAAACACTATTGTAAATATGATATTTCGAGAGAACTTCTTGATTGAAACGTTCTATTTTTGGAAGCGTGTACATAGTTGCTAAATTAGTTTTTGTTGGTAATAGTTAATCATAAAAAAACCCCAAGAATCCACTTGAGGTTAACTTATAATATAGTTTTCAAGTGATTACATATTCTTAAAAATCGTATGCATCAAGCGCTTTTTGTCATTGATACTTTCTTCTAATGAAATCATTGTTTCGGTTCTATAAACCCCTTCGATATCATCAATCATGAAAATCACATCTTTTGCATGTTTCGTGTCTTTTGCTCTAATTTTACAAAATATATTAAATTTTCCCGTCGTTACCGAAGCAACCGTTACAAATGGAATTTCATTTATTCGCTGCAAAACAAACTTCGTTTGTGATGTATTGTTTAGAAAAACTCCAACATAAGCTATAAAGGAATAACCCAATTTGTCATAATCAAGGACTAATGAAGACCCCATTATGATTCCCGCATCTTCCATTTTCTTAACTCTAACATGTACAGTTCCTGCCGAAATTAATAATTTTTTTGCAATATCCGTAAACGGGATTCTTGTGTTGTCAATCAACATATCCAAAATTTGGTGATCTACTTCATCTAAACGAAACTTACTCATAACTCTTAAATTAATATTATTAATTGTAATTAGAAAAAATCAACATAAATATTAGATTTCTAAATCTTATGCTTTCATCAAACCATTAACAAACTCGATGTTATTATCTAAATGAAAATCAGCTTTTTGATCTAAAATAGGAATATTATTAATATTATCTTGGTATAAAGCACCTTTAGCATCATATTGAAAATGTCCAAAATAATTTTCCAATACACCTATCTTAACAATATAAGCATTAAAACAAACTTGATTTTCAATCAATTCTTCTTTGTATTGTGCAGCAAAATTCGTGATAATTTCAATACCATCATAATTTATTTTGATATTTTTATATATAAAATCATAAAAAACAACATTATTTTGAGGAATACTCAAATATTTATCATTTTCATTGTTAACTATATCGTTTTCGCTCAACACCTTAAAACTCGAAGACAAAGCCATAAAAACATATTTTCGAGTTTCCTCTCTAAAATAGTCGTTTTGAAAATGTCCTGCTTCGAACAAAACTGTAGGAACTCCAAAGTTTTGAAAGGTATCACCAATACAATTAATATTAAATGAATCGTCAAAACGCCCCACTTGTCCCGGAATATATTTTTGCAAAACAGTATTAATTCCCGCAATCAAGTTGATTGCTTTTAATCGGGATTCGTTTATTTCACAAGCTTCATTAAAGGATGGAGCTAAAAAAGACAAAGTTGCAGGTTTTCCTGTAGTTCCCACTCCAAAAATAGTGCGTTGATCGTGGAGATTATAACAAAAATCAGGATTAAAACTTTCGAAAGTTGCTCTCAAAATCCTGCTTTCAGGTTGTGAAAGATTCTGAGAATCCCTGTTCAAATCAATTTTATTGGCATTTTCACGCGTATAAAGCTTTGCGCCATCGGGGTTTAACATTGGAATACAACAAAACGTGAATGTATTGAGGAACTGTTTTGCTAATTTTGAACTATCGTTTAACAAATTTATGAAGTCGAAAAGTGCTTTTGTCGTCGTACTTTCATTTCCGTGCATCTGAGACCAAAGCAGAATTCTGGTTTTCCCACTCCCAATTTCATATTTATAAATGGGCTTATCAAGCACTGATTTGCCAATAATTTCCATTTGATTATTGATGTTATTTTTTTTCAACACTGGCTCAATTGACTCTAAAGTTATATATCGACCTTGTAAAGAATGCTCCTTGTATTGTTTGAATAATTGTTCTAAATCCATAAGTATAATTTTATTTTACAAAAGTAAACATCTTTGTATTTACATTTGTAAACGATAAATAATTACAACTATTTAAAAATGTAAACATCATTATAATTAATAGCGTACCCTTTTCAAAAATCTTTGTTGACATTTGTTTAATTAATATATGATGATATTTATATTTTTAT
>CAIOTL010000256.1 GCA_903861155.1 uncultured Bacteroidota bacterium | reverse complement strand
TTACATCAACTCCTACTTTGGAATCGTTAAACCAGACGAATTGGCAAAAATCGTTTCCTTATTCAAGGCGACAACGATTAAAAAAGGTGACTATTTTTTGAAATCGGGTAAAACTTGCGACCAATTGAGTTTTATTCAATCTAGGTTTTTACGTGTTTTCACTGTTACCAAAGACAAAATATCCTACAACTGTTTATTCAATAGCATTACAACCTCAAAATAAATTTGAAAAATTTTCATAATTCAAAATTATGTGTTTACTTTGTAATAACATTTAATGGTTTGAATTATGGAAACTGCAATAATAAAAATTGGAAATTCAAAAGGTTTGCGATTAAGTAAAACCATTTTGGAAAAATACAATATCAAAGATAAAGTTGAAATTATACTTGAAGAAGGACAAATTATTTTAAAACCTATTGAAACTCCAAGAAATAATTGGGAGAGTGCTTTTAAGAAAATGAATGCCGAAGGCGATGACGAACTGTTAATAGAATCGGTTTTTAATGACGAAAATTTTGAAGAATGGAATTAATTCAATATTCCATAATTTTAGTGAATCTTGATCCAACTTTAGGAAGCGAAATTCAGAAAACAAGACCTTGTGTAATTGTTTCGCCAAACGAAATGAATAAACATCTCAAAACAATTGTCGTTTGTCCGATGACCACTAATATAAAAGAATATCCTACAAGAGTTACGGTCAATCAAGACGGGAAAAAAGGCATGATAATTATAGATCAAATAAGAACGATTGACAAATCAAGGATTCTGAAAGTATTTGGGAAATTAGACAAAACTGAAATTAAGATGTGCAAAGAAGTAATAAAAGAAACTTTCGTGGACTAAAAAGCAACCATTACCATTTTGGGATGCTCTCTTGATTCATTAAATTACCAATGACCGAACTCGAACATTACATCAACTCCTACTTTGGAATCGTTAAACCAGACGAATTGGCAAAAATCGTTTCCTTATTCAAGGCGACAACGATTAAAAAAGGTGACTATTTTTTGAAATCGGGTAAAACTTGCGCCCAATTGAGTTTTGTTCAATCGGGACTTTTACGAATTTTCACGAGGACCAAAGACAAGGAAGTGACCCAATGGATTTCGACAAAAGGCTATTTTGTCACCGACCTTTCCAGCTTGGTTTTCAACACTCCTGCGCGCTGGAACATTCAAGCGATTGTCGACACCGAGCTATATACCATCGACAAAAAAGACTATGACAACCTCAAAACGATAATTCCACAGTGGACAGAATTGGAAAAATTGTTTATTGCGCGCTGTTTTGTCATTATGGAAGACCGCATTTTTAGCCATCTTTCGATGACTGCCGAGGAAAGATACCAACTTCTTTTTGAGCAAAACCGGGAATTATTCCACTTAGTTCCCTTGCAATATTTGGCGTCGATGCTTGGAATGACCCCTGAAACTTTGAGCCGAATCCGAAAAAAAGCCTTGGATAGTATTTCTTGATTTTTGTCAAGAGGAATTTGGCAATTGCTTTAGACCTTTGTACCGTTGAATTAATTTGATTCAAACTAAGAATCTAAAAATAATTGCATTACAACTGTATTAAGCACAAAAACGATGACAAAAGAAATTAAAACCGAAATCTTAATCAATGCAACTCCCCAGAAAGTTTGGGCAATCCTGACCGATTTTGAAAACTACCCGAATTGGAATCCTTTTATAAAATTAATTAAGGGACAAGTTACTGTCGGCAATACAATCACAGCAAGAATGGAGCCTCCCAAAGCCAGCGGAATGACTTTCAAACCCAAAATTCTTGCATTCGAAACCAACAAGGAGTTTTGCTGGCTTGGTCATTTATTATTCCCGGGACTTTTTGACGGTGAACACAAGTTTGAATTGATTGACAACAAAAACGGCACAACCACTTTTATGCAAAGCGAAAAATTCAAGGGAATATTAGTTCTTCTATTTCTAAAAATGCTTGACCATAACACGAAAAATGGTTTCATTTTGATGAACCAAAAACTGAAAGAATTGGCAGAACAAAAGTAAAAATCATTCCGTTTAAAAACACTTATCCGAAATCATTTTCAGCATGACGAACGACTTTCTTTTTAATAAAGTTAAAGTCAAAATGAGGTGAATTAATGGGTTTTGGATTTGAAATTTTCAATTGTTTGGAATAAAGAAATTACTTTTCTAGAATCATAATTTCAACTCGGCGATTGTCTTCTTCCTCTTGCTCTGATTTCTCTGGTATTGGATGAATAGGCCTGGTGCTTCCGAACCCTTTGAAAGAAATTCGTTTTCTATTAATTCCATTTTGAACTAAAAAAACACAAACCGCCCTTGCTCTAGCTGTTGAAACATCATATTGCCCTTCTATCATTTGACAACAAATATGACCTTGAACTTCAATTTTCAGCTTAGGATTATCCTCCATTACGCACAATAATTCATATAAAATAGGTTTTGATTTTGGCAATAACTTTGCAGAATTATTATAAAAATAGATATCCTTAACTTTGATAATGTCGCCAGCCTTTGACGTTTTTAAAGCTTCTCCTAATTCTTCAAGCAAAATAGCTTCTTTTGTTTTAGGTCTAATTTCTTTGATTATTTCATAAACCACCATCACTTTTCTGTTTTCGGATTGTACTTTTGACTGTTCAAAATCTTTCCCAAAACCTTTACTTTCATAATCGCTTTTGATTTTTACATTTCTATCTTTTAGGAAATCATAAACTGAACGAACTCGTTTCCACGATAAGGTATCATTGTAATGATTCGTCCCTTTCCAATCGCAAAAACCATATATTTTTTGAACTTCTATGTTTTTTGAAACACCAATCCAATCCACAATTTTTTGATTGGCAACAACGTTGATTTCGTATTTATCAAAATCAAAGAAAACTTCCAACTTTTCTTGTGCAGTTATTGTTCCTATATTCAAAAGAATCAATGCTAAAAATAGTTTCATTTTCATCATCTTAGTATGACATTAGGGTTTCATAGTTTATTCACAGGTCATGGTAATTTTGAAATAAAAAAACCCTGATCCATATTAGAGTGAATCAGGTTTTAAAATCAAACGTTTTTGCCAACTATTTAGTAAGCAACAATTCCCTGTATTTTGTCAATGTCCAAATTTGGTCATCTACCAGCAATTCTAGTTTATCACAGTGATTTCTAATTTCTTCGAAATACGGTTTCACCTTATTGCAATAGGCTTCAGCCATAGCCTGAGCGTCTTTCAAATTATTTGCTTTCTTTCTTTCGTTGGTCATTTCTTCTACTTTAGAATTGATTCCTTCGATGTGTCCGGAAATTTCCCTGATTAAGAGAATTTGTTCCTTGGCGAGTGTCTTGTACTCTTCGCCAAAAATTTCTTTCAGACCTTTTACGTTTTCAATCACGGTATTTTGGTAGCGAATCGCTGTTGGAATCACATGATTTTGAGATAAATCTCCCAAAACTCTACCTTCAATTTG
>CAIOTL010000255.1 GCA_903861155.1 uncultured Bacteroidota bacterium | reverse complement strand
CAATAGCGATTACATCGGTTAATCCATCACCGTTAAAATCACCACTAATAAATTTTTTTGGGACATTATATGTTTTAGTGATGAAACTGGAATAATTACCGCATATTGCTGGATATCCCCAAGAAAAAAGAGGAAACTGATTTGACTTTTCATACTGGAGCAATACTGGATTTAGACCTCCCTCAGAGCTATAGTTTGAGAATTTAACGGTATTTGCGGTAACATCATTCTTAATGATAGACCATCCTTGTTTTGGCATCAGTTTATAACCCGAACTGGCATCACCTGTTAGTAATGAAGAAGCAAATATTTCGTCAAAAGCACCAGTATTTTGTTCGTAACTTAAATTGGGATTTACTAAAGGATTAAGTCCGTAAAAAAGCCAATATTTAGTTTTACTGGTAGTTCCAGTAGTTGGATAGACCAAGAAATCCATTTTGCCATCTCCATTAAAATCCCCTGTAACAGTAGCTGAATTTAAAGAGGAAATATTATTTACATTTATATTTGTTGTAATTGGAGAATAAGAAATAGCATCATTTGTTGTATCATAACTAAAAACCGTAGGGTTATAACTTTTTAAATTATCACCACTTTTTTCGACAATATTAACAAGACGTTCATAGCCTAAGGAAGTTATATCGTGTGATAAAAAATAATTTCTAAAGCCTATGCCATTGCCTAGTACATCAATTTCACCTAATATTTTGTTGTTTATAAAGCTTTGCCCTCCTATATAAGCTTGTTCGGGTCTTTGTCTGCCCGCTGGTTTGTAAACGAAGTTTATTCGATTAATCCCCGCCGTTGCACCAGTTGCACCATATTGAATACTTGCAATACTCAATATGTTATTGGCTAGAATATAACTATAACTTATTCGAACTCCTTGCGGGTTTTCCCAATAGGTAATAGCCCAATCTGTCAAAGAAAGTGAATCTGCGGAATTACCATAATAGGCTTTCGAGCCATCAGGATATTCAACTAGAAAATAAGCGGGACCATAATTAGTACCGTTTGAGTTTACACCATGAGATGTGATTTTTACATTCGAGAAGCTTTCCGTTTCATATATAGTGCCGTCTGCTCCATATACACCAGTTGTACCACTTTTTACAATTAATCGTTGTCCATCAAAAGCAAAACGGTCTAAACCATCAAAATCAACGGCATCTATTGTGTTATCGTGAAATTTGGTAGAGGGAATCCGGGTAATTGTCGAAATTCCTGATAGGTTCCAACCATAACCTGCCAAACCGTTGCCTCCTTGGCTATTGTAAGACAAACTTATTTGTGGCACAACGCCATTTATACCGGGCGGCACCGCAATAGGGATGGAGTAATTGGCTCCGCCTGTAAGCGAAACCGATAATTGCCCTTCGGTAACGCCTACTTCAGTTGAAGTGCCCGTAGGAGCTGTTACTTGTGCAAAAACAAAAAGCGAAAATAGACTAAATACGAAAGGTAAAAATATTTTTTTCATAAGAATAGCGTTATTGTTTGATGATTTTGAAGGTTTTTTGTTTCCCATCGCTGTAGGACAACTCAACCATATAAGTACCTATTGGATATTCTTGAAAAGGGATGACTTGTGTAGTATTGCTTTTAGTATCCGTATAGGTTTTTAGCATCTGCCCGATTAAATTATAGACTTGAATGGAAGTCACGGTATTGTTGGCTGTCAATTCCCAACTCAAATTAAGTTCCTCTTTCACAGGATTAGGATAATAGGTTATTTTATCTTCCGTTATGATTTCTGGCGCAATTTCTCCTTTTTTAGGAGCTGAATGTTTGGCGGTACAATTGATGCAAAGCAATCGTTGCGTTTGGTTTCCGGCATTGTCATACGAAAATTGAATGATACCTGGTTGTAACGGTAAAGAATAGCTAATACTTCCTGAAGAGATATAACCTCCATTTAGCAAAGGCGTTACGCTTGAGATATAAATAATAAGATAATTGTTTACTATTTTTAGACGATAACCTGTAAGAGAACCATTACTTAAAAAATCACCCAATTCCAAATTGGGAATTAGTGGACTAATATGAAGGTCTATTATACTTCCTGTTTTCAATGAGTTTGTTGTCCAACCCCCACTAAAAGAAAATGTTAATTTGTTTTGGGCTATCGATACAGTACCGCCGCCGCCGCCATAACCATAGCTTATTTCTGATAAAGCTAATGTCACGGGCTGCATTGTGTAAGTCTGGCCAAAAGAAAACAGTGGCAATAAGACTAAAAGGAATATTATTTTTTTCATAATAAACAGTGATTTTCCATCAAAATGGAATTAGTAATTGGTGTTTTATGAAAAGTAGCTTTTATATGGTTTTAGGCCTTCGTAAATAGAATATTTTACACCCGAAATAAAAAAATAACGTTTCACATTTCGAAAGTATAAAGAAGAAATGAAAAACGGTCCGTTGGGTTTTAACCTTTAACAAAGTTGGCAGTTTAACTACCTATTATGTTAAAATTTTAAAGTAGAATTTATTCCAATATAATAGGAAAAGTTAAACACAAATTTCCACAAATAAAAAATCTGTGACCCGAGACCACAGGTCGAAAAGGCGAAGCAAAATCCATGAAATCTGTGGCTAAAAAAAATCAAAGCAGAGCTTCTAGGAATTAAACCTATAGAGATTAAAAATAAATTAGAAAATGTAGCCCAATAAAATCTATTTTTATCCGTGTATTGCCGTCATTTTGAGGTATAATTTTTATTCTAAAAAAAAGCAATATAAAATGACATATTTAATGTTTTTTTATTCCTACGCCCCTTGACTGTGGCAGCTGGGCACCCGCTTTTCGAAGATTCTGAAAAAATCCAACGCTGTTTGAGCGAAGCGAGTTCGTTGGATTTCAGAATTGAGAAAATAGCGGGTCGGCGAACAGTCTTGGGCTAGACTTTTTTGGTTCTTTTTTGGGCAATGCAAAAAAGAACAGAAGTCAATTAAAAAATACATTATTCTATCATAAGTAAAGTTTTAATTAAAACACAATAATGTTTTTTCTTATAATTGTATTTTATTATTTAACTGATATTCTGTATATTAATTAAAAACGTCAATGGTAGGTACAATCTGTCGGAAAAATCAAATCAAACCAAATCCGATTTATCCGCGTTCCAAAATCAGCAAAAGTTTTAAATAAACCCCTGTTTCATCGCCTCTTTTACCAAGCCACTATCATCGGTAACCTCAAAAGCATTTTTCATTTGGATAACACGTTTTTGGATGGCGCTAGTGCCGAGATAAACAACTCCTTCAAGTTCTTTAACTTTAAACCCTTTCGATAGATAGGAAAGAATTTGACGATTAAAATCATCAAATAGTAGTTCCTTTTTCTGGATTTCATTAATGCAGTTTTTTATCATAGGACTATGATATGAATTACCCTGCATTACCTCGGTCACGATGAGTTTCAAATTATCGGGGCTAATGTCATTCTTGTTGATAAGACCGTCAGGACGAACCTTCATGACAATATCATAAATAATAATCACTTCGGTATGAGCTGTTATCATTATGATTTTACAATCGGGCATAGTTTTCCGAATCAATAAAGCCAAATCACTTCCTGATGCCATAGATTGCTCGAGATAATTGGGCAAATCTTGGTCTATGATGGCCAGATTAAATGGCTTTGAACTTTTAGAGGATTTTATAATAGCTTGATAAGCCTCTTTACAATTATGGGCTTTGGTAAAAACAGCTTTCTTTTTGGTAAAATTTACTTTCGAGAGGGCATTTATGAAACCCTCTAATGTCATTGGATGGTCATCTACTAAAAGGATATTCATAAATGGCAGTATTAAATTTTAACATAATAGGCAGTTTAACTGCATCAAAATGAATAGGTTCTTGTTTAGCTTGCACGCTACTTATTTAAGTACGATTGTATGCGTTTTTCATTTCTTATTATCGACGATAACGACACTACTGCTAAGGAAATTCTAGAGGTATTCGAAAATTTCCCCAATTATTTTTGTGCCGGAATTGCCAAAGATAGTCAAACCACGATAAAACAAATTATAAAATTAAAACCACAGCTCATAATCGTACAAATTCCTGCCAAATCAAATGACACGGATTTATTTTTCGAAACGATAAAAGAATCCTTTCAATATTTAGAAACAATGCCGTATTTCATTGCATTGGCTCCAACGTCAGATTATGTTCTTACTGCAATACAATCAGGATTCTCTGATTATGTACTAATGCCCTTGCACATACACCAACTGGGGAAAAGCCTGTTTAAATTTGAAAAAAGAAATCCTGCCCCTGCGGTTTCAACTATTTGTATTAAATCATATAGCGACTATCATTTCGTGGCCTTACAAGATATTCTTTACTTAAAATCAGACAATAACACGACTGATATTCAATTGTGCAATGGTAAAAAAGTCAATGCATTCAAAACCTTAAAGCATTTTGAAAACACCTTGCCCTTCTATTTTTTAAGAATCCACAAAAGCTATATCGTCAATATCAATCAGGTATCACGGATTTATTTCAGCAAATCAAAGTGCTATCTCAATTACGATGAAATCCTACCATTTTCGCTAACCTATCGAGAGAATGTAGAAGCCATAATCCGAAAAATTAATATTTAGACTTCTTAATTAAGTTTATTACAAATCATCTCCTTTCGTCTCCCTTTCCTTTTAGCTCCCCTCTCCTTTGGAGAGGGGTTGGGGGTGAGGTTTTTGTTCCAACCCTAAAATAACCTCCCATCCCTTAAATAGTTCAAAAACAAACACTAATCTGTTTTAAAAATCTAAATGGCATATTCAGTGTTTTTTTTTCCAGTAATCGGATAGCATCAGAAATTATATTTTAATCTAGTTTCGGCTCCCAGTCATTGCGAGGAACGAAGCAATCTTTTGGAGAGGGGCTGGGGGTGAGGTTTTTAAAACACACCATTTCACCACTCAAATCTACCCTTAAACTACCGTAATGGACAAGCTCACTATAACCACCTTAAATTTTAAAAATTAACACTTTTTTAACTGTTAATTTGCCTTGATTATGATTCACAAATCAATCGAAGCTTCAAAAAATTAAGTATTGAGAATGGGGAAAATCTGCCAGTAAAGCAGTGTCACTCTCAATAATCCAGAACAGCTAATTCCCAGTTTTTCTTAAAAAAAGGTACTCCATAACGGATAGTGCCACGCTAAATTATTTTCTAATTTTTAAATCATTTTTTATGAAAAAGCTATTGATTGCTATGGGCTGTTTTGCCGCTATTGTTTTAATGTCTTCCTGTACTGCGGATAGTCCTGTAGATGCTTCAAAACAAAATTCAATAACCCCAAATAAAGTTCCTGTTCCAGGAACCAGTGCTGTTACAGATGGAGTACCCATTAAAGATATTTCTCATTAAATAATATTTACAAAAACCAGATAATTAGGAACATTATCTGGTTTTAATATATATTTTTGAGAAACTAAAATAGGCATCAAAAATTGAAAACAAAACTCATAATAATTGGACTAATTAATCTCTTGATTCTGATGACAGCCTGTCAAAAGAAAACGAATACTATTTTAGATAAAAAAGAAGTATCAATTCTTTTAAAGAACCCAAACTTTTCAAAATTAAAAGATTCCGACAAAGAAAAAAAACTAGATGAAATCTATAAAGAGGTACTGAAACAAGAAAATGATTCTGTCAATAGAAATTTGTTTTTTAAAGTAGCCGATAAATATTATGATTTAAACAATTATGATAAATACAAAAAAATAACAGAGAAGGTGTTGGAGATGGCACTTATGGAAAAAGATACGAATCAGATAGCAAAATCGCTATATTACTTAGGGGATTATTACGATCAGAAATCAAAGTTAGACAGTGCGTTTAGTTATTATAGTCAATCAGAAAAATTATACAAAAGACTTAAAGACAGTCTAAATATTGGAAAATTAACACTTCATAAAGCAGGTATATTATTCGATGCCGGAAATTTTAATGAAAGTGAAATTGAAGCCATAACTGCTTTAAGGATATTCCCAAAAGCCAATAGTACTAGATTAATTTATGAATGTTACAATGTTACAGGCATTTCATTAAAAGAATTAAACAACTACAAGAAATCGTTGGATTATTTTGATTTGGCTTTAAAACAATTAGACCAATTGAAAAATGAAAATTATCCTATAGAAAAAATTGTAAACTCTAGAATTGCCTGCTATAATAATATAGGAATAGTTTACGAAAAAATGAAAAAGTATCAGGAGGCAATGGGCTTTTACAACAAAGGATTACAAATAAAAAACATAAAGCAAAATTATCCCAAATCGTATGCGGTACTGTTGGACAATCTTGCCTATTCAAAAATGAAATCCGGTAACTATAAAGGTGTAGATAAACAACTTTTTGAATCCTTAAGGATAAGAGACAGCCTTGGTATAGAATTGGGTGTAGTGTCAAGTAAAATAAATATTGGGGAATATTACCTTATTAAAAAAGATACGGCAAAAGGATTGGCATATTTAAAAGAAGGGTATGTAGTATCCAAAAAATTAAAAAGCAGTTCTCATACAATTGATGCGTTAAAATTGCTGATGGAGAATGATTCCAAAAACAAGACGTATTATACCAATCAATACCTGAAAATTAACGACAGCGTACAGCAAGTAGAAAGAACAACGAGAAATAAATTTGCCCGGATTGCGTATGAAACAGATCAGGTAGAAGAAAAAAATGTGAATTTATCCAAAACGATTACCGATATTGTTATTGGTTCTGGAATCATCATTTTTCTTTTAGGGGGCTTTTTCGTCATATACCGTCTTAAATCAAGAAATAAGGAATTGCTTTTTATAAAGGAGCAGCAAGAAGCCAACGAAAAAATTTATCAATTGATGCTGCGTCAACAATCGGAGACGGAACAAGCACGCAATGAGGAAAGAAACAGGATAGCGATGGAATTGCACGATGGCATAGTGAATAGTGTCTTCACTACGCGTTTCAATTTGATCCAGCTAGAATCTGATGACACGGATAAAAAACAGCAATTGGTCAAAGAACTCGAAAAAGCCGAAAATGAAATTAGAAGGGTTTCTCACGATTTGCAGCAAAATCTCCTTTTTGAAGATAAAACGTTGCCGGAGATCCTGGCAAATTTAATTGAGGTTCAACAAAATGAATTCAATACAAAATTTGATCTGTCAGTCGATAAATATATTGATTGGTCATTGGTTTCAAGTGATAGTAAAATACACGTTTACCGAATAATTCAGGAAGCCTTGCAAAACAGCAATAAATACTCGAAAGCCCAAAGATGTTGTGTATTCATTATGAAAACTGGCAATAAAATAACCATCCGAATCTGGGACAACGGTATCGGTTTTAACCCTGAAAAAGTAAAGCAAGGCATTGGATTAAAAAACATCAAGGAAAGAACTAAAGCCCTAAACGGTGCCTTAAAAATCACCTCAACTTCAGAAAAAGGAACAACCATAGAAATTATCTTTTAACAAAAACTAAAAGACTACAGTTCAACAGTTATCCTAAACTTGTCGATGTGCAGTTTTTATTCCCCTCTTGAAATCGAAGATTCAACGACTCAAAAACAAATATAAACTGGAGTTATAGGGGTTAGAGGTGTGTGTTTTGTCTTTAATACAGATAATTCTAAGCTTGTCAATGTGCAGTTTAAATTCCCCCTGTCATTGCGAAGAATGAAGCAATCTAGAGGGCTTGGGGTGTTTTTCTTCCTTAGCACAAATTATATAACTCACTATTCACCATTCACTACTCACTATTCACCATTCACCACTCACCATTCACTATTCACCATTCACTATTCACCACTCACCATTCACCACTCACCACTCACCACTCACCATTCACCACTCACTATTCACCATTCACCACTCACAATTCACCATTCACTACTCACTATTCACCACCCCATGAACTCAAAAACAAACCAACTTTTAACAGACCTCAACGAACAACTCAATTTCATAAATTTAGAAATTGACGATAACATGATTCGATGCGAAAAAGCAATTGAAATCATCATGAAATCCGTTGAAAAACTCAAAATAATATTCTTTAAGGAAAATTTTAAAAGCCAAGAGCAAGAAATTGAATTTTTCAAAAACATAAAACCAAAATTTACCTCAAAACTCATTTACTACAATATCATATACAAGATTGAAGCCCGATTACCCAATGGAGGGGAGCGAGTTGTGAAAATATACATCAAGAACGAACTCGATAAAATCAAGGACTACTTTTATAATAATCACGAGTTCAACAAATACCGCAGAACCGGAAGTAATTATCTAGACAACAAGTATTATGTCCGTGGTGCTGTCGATATTAAATTGGCGATTGACAGCTTTTATTTTGAAGTGGATCAAAACTTTTCAACTTCTCACGACTTTAAACTGGCAAAAATTCGGGCACACGATTTAGTGCAAGTCTATTTAGAAGACAAATTAAGAGCCATCGAATACAAAGCGATTAAAGAAAAATCACAACGCAATCACAACGCAAAACTGATTTGGACAGCTTCAAAAGTCGCATTAATTGAATTGTTGTATGCTTTACAATCTGAAGGAGCTTTTAATTATGGCAGAGCCGATTTAAAAGAAATAATGGACCATTTCGAAAAAATATTCGATATAGATTTAGGCCAATACCGCCGAACTTTCCTTGAAATACGGGCAAGAAAGACCGAAAGAACCAAATTCATAAACACCCTAAAAGTGACCTTAAACAAGAGAATGGACGATTCCGACGAGACAATTTAAATACACATTGGCTTATTTTTAAATAAAATCGTTCACAACGCGTTCCCCGTTGTGATTTTTATCAAATCAAAACCCACAAATTTGTACCATAACAATTTAAAACGACAGTTATGGCTATAGAAGTAATCACCCGAGAAGACTTGAACGAATTCCGTTCGCTTCTTCTTTCCGAATTAAACACGCTGTTTAATTCCAAACCCCAACAACAAAAGCAATGGCTCAAATCCAATGAAGTCAGAAAGCTGCTAAACATTTCTTCAGGTACCTTACAAAATTTACGTGTAAACGGAACATTAACCTATACCAAAATCGGAGGAATTCTCTATTACTCCAGTAATGTTCTAGAAAAAGTTATAGAAACCAACAAAGTCGAGGCGACACCTAATTTATTCAATCGCAAATAGTCATTGCGAGGAACGAAGCAATCTTATCATAAAATTAAAAATCCGTGTAAATCCGCAAAATCAGTTTCATCTGTGACCCAAAACCCAAAACCCAAAACCCTAGACCCAAAACCCAAACCCAAAAAAAATGAATTACATAAAACATCTAACAGGATTTTTCGAGAAAGTGGCTATTGATAAAACACTCAATCCAACTCACGTCAGTTTGTATATGTCGTTGTTCCAATTCTGGAATTGCAATCGATTCAAAAACCCAATCAGTATATCTCGGGATGAGGTAATGCGGATAAGCAAAATCAGTTCCAAAGCAACCTATCATAAGTGCCTTAAAAATTTGCATTCTCTAGGATATATCAACTACGAACCATCTTACAATCCATTCAAAGGAAGCCACGTTTATCTATTCAATTTTTCAGATGATTTGAAACCAACTCTCAAAAACGAAAAAATAACAATACCAAAAAACGAACCTGTTTTTAAACTGGTTAATGAACAAGTAGTGAACAAGCTTTGTACTAGTAGTGGGACTGGCACTGAACAAGCTCTAGTATCTTATATAAACAATACAAACATACCAAACATTTCAAACAATTTAAACGTTTCAAACTTGGACGAGCAAGCGCAAAATGTCATTGCGAGGTACGAAGCAATCTCAAAAAATGATTATTTAAAAACCGAAACTGCTAAAGAAAAAGAAAAAAGTTCCGCCAAAAAAGAAAAAGTAATTGCTCCAAAAATTGAAGAAGTCAAATCTTATTTCCTCAAACAACACTTTCCGGAACTCGAAGCCATTAAGTTTTTCAATTATTTCTCCAGCAACGGTTGGTTAGTCGGTGGCAAAACTCCTATGGTCGATTGGCAAGCCGCAGCACAAAACTGGATATTAAACAGCGTTCATTTCAATCACAACACCGATACAACACCGATAAATCGAGCAAAACACCTCAACACTGGAACAGACAAAGACTATTCAGAACCGCTTTAAACTGTCATTGCGAGGCACGAAGCAATCTCATTCCGTCACTTCGAGTGATCCCACTTTTGGGTGGGATTATATCGAGAAGCCAATAAAAATAATATGGAAACAGAAATAAAATCCCATTACAACTACCAAGAAGTAATTCTCTGGCTAGAAAAAAGAGGTGTCGAATTATACGGAAATCATTTCAAAATCCTTGAAAGCGATTACCCCATAATTTACAAACTCATTGCTTATTTCTTCAAAGATGAAGCAACCTGTTTTCAATATGGCATCAACCTCAACAAAGGGATTTTGCTTTCTGGACCAGTTGGCTGTGGCAAAACCTCATTATTGAATTTAATGAAATCTCTAACCCCAACCGAACATAAATTTTTCGTAAAACCCTGCCGAGATATAAGTTTTGAATTTATCCAGGACGGCTACGAAATCATCCATAAATACAGCAAAGGTAAACTCTACCAATCCGAACCCAAAACAATATGCTTCGATGATTTAGGAACAGAAAACAACCTGAAATACTTCGGAAACGAATGCAACGTAATGGCGGAAATCCTGTTGAGTCGCTACGATATTTATATCAGCAAAAATATCCAAACCCACATAACCACAAACCTATCCGCATCTGAAATAGAAACCCATTACGGCAACCGAGTCCGCAGCCGAATGCGAGCAATGTTCAACCTAATCGCCTACGACAAAACCATAATTGACAAACGCTAACCTCACTATTCACTTCTCACTATTCACTTCTCACTATTCACTTCTCACTATTCACTTCTCACTATTCACTTCTCACTATTCACTACTCTGCT
>CAIOTL010000254.1 GCA_903861155.1 uncultured Bacteroidota bacterium | reverse complement strand
TATTGGAAGTGCATTTACAGTTACAACAGCATCTGCATGGTTTATACATCCTGTATCTGAATTAGTAAATGTGTAGGTTACGGTATAAGGACCAGCTGCTAGACCTGTAGCATCAAATGTGCTTCCTGTTACATGAGCTCCGCTCCAAACACCCCCTGCGGGTGAGCCTGTGAGTGCCACTGTGCTACCAATACAAACGCTTTTTGGATCTGCTGTCACTATTGGCAATGGGTTTACTGTTACCGTTCCCGAACCTGATTTTATACAGCCTGTACTACCATCGGTTATCGTTACCGTATAGGTTGTATTCACCGTTGGCGATACTGTAATGGAAGCAGTTGTTGCTCCGCCGGGACTCCAAGAATAGCTTGGACTAGCGGCATTGGTTGTAGCATTAAGCGTTGCTGATGCGCCAACGCAAATAGTTGCATTGTCCACCGATACAGTTGGACTTATAACCAAAGGAGAAGCAGAACATGTTTGAACACCTGGATGATTATCAAAACTTAGTGTTACAGTATAGCCTCCTGATGGTGAATTTGCAGTAGGCCCTGAATTTATTGATATTGTGTAGTTACCACTTGCAGTTATTGTTTGATGGAAAGTAGTTAACCCGTTTGCAACAAAAAAAGCCCCGCTTGCATTAGGAGCAATATTCCAAGTAACTGGTTCACCATTGGGATTTAAATTTGCCAGTGTGGCCGTGGCAATAGCCACTGTGTTTGGGCACGATATGGCAGGGACAACAACCATTTGCACACATGTTGGTGGGGTTTGAGCAAATACACTTGTAGTAAAACCTACAAACAAAAGCAACATCAATGTTTTTTTAAAGTTGCTTCCATAATTTTCGGAAATCTTTGTCAACTTGTGACAACTAATTGTACTCTTTTTCATAATTATAGTTTATTAATACCATAAATTAGAAAAACAGGAAAAGTTTACAGACTGGGGGAAATAATACATAGAGAAAATAAACATCTTCAAAAAATTTGAAGCACTCCATCATCAAAAGGATTTTCTGTTTGGGGAACGAGAACAAATCCTTTCACTAACCAATTAGTAACCAAAAGTTGCCTCATAAAAACAACTTAAGCTTTGTTTAAAAGTTATTGGACTAAAGTTAAGGAAGAAAAAAAAGGAAGAAAAAAAAGGAAGAAAAAATTAAACTCAAAAAATCGATTAAATACAATTATTACCGACAAAAAACATTTTATGTTAAGAAAAATACACTAAAAATGGATATTTTAATTCAACATATTAATAACTTAACTTATTAATTATTAGATTATTAGAAAATATTTCGTGTTAAATAAAACACAAAAAAACCAATTACACAGCAATTCATAACAAAATCTATTTTTTCCAAAAGGTTTCATAGACTTACGAGATACAAATTGTTTTGTTATAAAAAAATTATTTCAATCTTTTTGAGATGTAAAAAAGGCTCTCCGAGATTCCTCAAAAAAATCGGGCTAAGCGTTTCATTGACTTTTTGCGATGCATAAAGCGATTTAATAAATTCTTACGTTTTAATTTTCGAAGAAAATGGTTCTCTGAGATCCCGCCTTTCAGCGGGATAAGCGATTCACACACTTTTTGCGATGCAAAAAGTGGTTCACTGCTTACATGTTCCTCCTATATTGTCCGCCAACTTCAAACAAAGCACTCGTGATTTGCCCCAAGGAACACACCTTGGTGGCTTCCATTAAATGCTCGAACAAGTTTTCGTTTTTTATGGCTGCGTACTGAAGGATCTCCAATTGTTCCTTCACTTTATCGGGATGGGTTTGGTGCAGATTGGCCAACATCGTGATTTGATATTGTTTTTCTTCTTCGGTGGCACGAATCACTTCGGCTGGAATAATTGTGGGTGAACCCTTGGAACTCAAAAATGTATTTACGCCAATAATAGGAAATTCACCCTTGTGTTTCAGGGTTTCATAATACAAACTTTCCTCCTGGATCTTGCTTCTTTGGTACATTGTTTCCATTGCACCAAGAACTCCTCCACGTTCGGTAATTCGGTCGAATTCAAGCAAAATAGCTTCTTCAACCAAATCTGTTAATTCTTCGATAATGAAAGAACCTTGAATTGGATTTTCGTTTTTGGTTAATCCTAATTCCTTATTTATAATTAGCTGAATTGCCATTGCACGACGCACACTTTCCTCCGTTGGTGTAGTAATTGCTTCGTCATAGGCATTAGTATGCAAGGAATTACAGTTATCATAAATAGCATATAATGCTTGTAAGGTGGTACGAATATCGTTAAAATCAATCTCCTGTGCATGAAGCGACCTACCCGAAGTTTGAATATGGTATTTCAACATTTGTGCTCTTTCGTCAGCGCCATATTTATTTTTCATGGCTTTCGCCCAAATTTTTCGTGCCACACGACCAATTACGGCATATTCGGGATCGATTCCATTCGAGAAAAAGAAGGATAAATTGGGGCCAAAATCATTGATTTTCATTCCGCGACTCAAATAATATTCCACATAAGTAAATCCATTCGAAAGGGTAAATGCCAATTGCGAAATCGGGTTTGCTCCTGCTTCTGCAATATGATAACCAGAAATAGAAACCGAATAGAAGTTTTGCACCTTATTCAAAATAAAATATTCCTGAACGTCTCCCATTAATCTGAGGGCAAATTCTGTCGAAAAAATACAAGTGTTTTGTGCTTGATCCTCTTTTAAAATATCTGCTTGTACGGTACCACGAACTTTTGAAAGTGTTTTAGTTTTTATAGTATTATAAATGTCCAAAGGCAAAACCTGGTCTCCGGTCACACCCAAAAGCATCAATCCCAAACCATTATTTCCTTCGGGCAAATCGCCTTGATAATGTGGAGGTTCGGTCCCTTTTTTGATATAAATTGCCTTGATTTTTTCTGCAACTTCTTCCTCAAGATGATTTTCTTTGATGTAAATTTCGCAGCGTTGATCGATGGCGGCATTCATAAAAAAGCCCAACATCATTGACGCTGGGCCATTAATTGTCATACTTACCGAAGTCATAGTATCGACCAAATCGAAGCCGGAATATAATTTTTTGGCATCGTCGAGACAACAAATAGAAACTCCGGCATTTCCGATTTTTCCGTAAATATCGGGGCGAATGTGTGGATCATTTCCGTATAAAGTCACACTGTCAAAAGCCGTCGAAAGACGTTTTGCAGGTAAGCCAGCACTCACATAATGAAAGCGTTTGTTGGTGCGTTCTGGTCCGCCTTCGCCAGCAAACATCCGTGATGGATCTTCTCCTTCTCTTTTAAATGGATATAATCCGGCGGTAAAAGGAAATTCTCCCGGCACATTTTCCTGTAAATTCCAACGTAAAATATCACCCCAAGCTTTGTATTTAGGCAAAGAAATTTTCGGAATTTGAGAATGCGAAAGCGACTCGCTATGAGTGGCAATTTTGATTTCCTTTTTTCGAACTTTAAACGTATAAAACGGCGCTTTGTATTTATTCATCTTTTCGTTCCAATTCAAGATTATTTTCCAATTGTAGGGATCCAAATCCATTTTTACCTTGTCGAATTGACTCAATAATAAATTGAGGAAAATTTTATTTTCGGCAACATTTAGTTTTTCTAATTCCAAAGCACTCGGTAAAACCGAATCCTCATTAATTCCTGTTTTATTCAATTCAGGGATTTTTCCAGAAACCGATTCAATCGTTTTGAAAACACCATATAATTTCTGGGCAACTTGTTCCTGACTCAAAGCCGTTGCATCATATTTCCGATTATTTTCGGCGATTTCTGATAAATATCGGGTTCTGTGTGGCGGAATCACTAAGATTTTTTGGCTCATTTCATGATAAATTTCAAAAGTTGATTTCAAATCGGAATTGGTCTTCTCGTGAATTTTATCCATTATCCCCTTATATAAGGTATTCATTCCGGGATCATTAAATTGGGATGCGATTGTTCCAAAAACGGGTAATGTATCCAAATCCGTGTCCCAAAGATTATGGTTGCGCTTGTATTGTTTTTTCACATCGCGCAAAGCATCAATCGCGCCGCGTTTATCGAATTTGATTATTGCCACCAAATCAGCAAAATCAAGCATGTCGATTTTTTCTAGTTGCGTTGCTGCGCCAAATTCGGGAGTCATCACATATAGAGAAATATCGGAATGATCCGTAATTTCGGTATCGGATTGCCCGATTCCTGAAGTTTCAAGAATTATAATATCATATTTTGCCGCTTTAATAACCTGAATCGCATCGGCTACATATTTTGATAAAGCCAAATTAGATTGTCGCGTTGCCAAAGAACGCATATAAACTCTAGGATTATTGATGGCATTCATACGGATTCTGTCGCCAAGCAGGGCACCGCCCGTTTTTCGTTTTGATGGATCTACAGAAATTATTCCGATGGTTTTTTCGGGAAAATCAACTAAAAATCGACGGATTAATTCATCCACCAAAGAGGATTTCCCGGAACCTCCGGTTCCTGTAATACCAAGTACAGGCGTTTTGCAATCCTTATTTATTTTTTGAATTTTCTCTAATGTTGAAGCTGCTATTTCGGGAAAATTCTCAGCAGATGAAATAATTCGGGCAATTGCCGTTGGATTTTTTTCTTCGAGATGATTGATCTCATCAGTTAATGTAACGCCAATAGGATAATCGGATTGTTGCACCAAATCATTAATCATTCCTTGTAATCCCATTTTCCGTCCGTCGTCTGGCGAATATATTCTGGTAATCCCGTAATCTTGTAACTCGGCGATTTCAGATGGAAGAATTACGCCTCCGCCTCCACAAAAAATTTTGATGTGTGACGCGCTTTTTTCGTAAAGTAAATCAAGCATATATTTAAAATATTCAACATGTCCGCCTTGATAGGAAGTCATCGCGATGGCATTGGCATCTTCCTGAATGGCAGTATTCACCACTTCTTCGACACTGCGATCATGTCCCAAATGAATGACTTCTACACCGGTTGCCTGAATTATTCTTCGCATAATATTGATGGCGGCATCGTGACCGTCAAAAAGGGATGCTGCGGTTACAATGCGAACTTTATTAACAGGGACATATGGTTTTACTACTTCCATTTTATGAATATGATAATTTATGAATGCAATTTACGTAATTTTTTAAAAATAATTTATAATAACTTGTATAATACAAAAAATTTCACAAACCTGTTTTTTTAATGAAAAATAAGATTAGTTTTGAAAAAAGTTATCGATAAACAGACTGCCTAGCCCCGATAAAAGCGACATCCTTTTTTCACGCTTTTTTGTGTGGAAAAAGATACAGCGCCGAGCGGGAAAAGCTTCAAAAAATAATAGTATGCAACAAATCACCATCCTTATTCATTGTGCAGATCAAAAGGGAATTATTGCCGCAGTGACTAATTTTATTTTACAAGTAGAAGGGAATATTATTTATATCGATCAGCATGTAGATCGAGAACAGAATGTCTTTTTTATGCGATTGGAATGTGAATTGACCAATTCATCCATTAGTTTATTCTCCATAAAGAATGATTTTCAATCTGATATCGCCAATGATTTCGGGATGTCTTGGGAAATTTATGCCAAAGAGCAAAAACCAAAAATGGCCTTGTTTGTATCTAAATACGACCATTGTTTATTCGATATATTGGGACGTTTTAGTGCCGGTGAATTGAACGTGGAAATTCCGCTAATTATTAGCAATCACGAAGATTTAAAACCCATTGCAGACCGTTTTGGCATTACGTTTTATTACGTTCCGTTTAACAAGGAAAACAAGGAGGAAGGAGAAAGAATGCAAATAGAATTGCTCCAAAAACACGAAATAACCTTTGTGGTTTTGGCTCGCTATATGCAAATAATTACTCCCAATTTGATTTCGCTTTACGAAAACAAAATCATCAACATTCATCATTCGTTTTTGCCTGCTTTTCCTGGGGCGAAACCTTATCATTCGGCTTTCAAGAGAGGCGTGAAAATCATTGGCGCGACAAGCCATTATGTCACGAAAGACTTGGACGAAGGGCCAATTATCGAACAAGATACCGCTCGGGTTTCCCACATCAATTCGGTTGAAGATTTCATAATGAAAGGTCGAGATCTGGAACGCATCGTTTTGGCAAGAGCCATAAAACTTCACGCCGAACGTAAAACGATGGTTTATGACAATAAAACGGTCGTTTTTTATTAGAGAGGATTAAATTTAAAAAAACATATAAAATGAAAAAAACGTTATTACTACTATTTTTGGTTCCATTTATTGGTACAGCCCAATTAAAAGATATATTAAAAACAGCAACTGAAAAAGCAGCTGTATTAACAAAATCAAATTCTGGCCTAGACATTGCAGGAGGATTAAGAGAAGCTTTGAATAAAGGGGTGACCGAGCAGGTTTCTAAATTAACCAAGGTAGACGGATTTTATAAAAATGATGCTGTAAAGATTTTAATGCCCGAAGAATTGGTAAAAGTGGATCGCGCCATGCGAAAAATAGGCATGGGAAATTTAGCCGATGACGGCATCAAAGCATTAAATCGTGCTGCCGAAGATGCCGTAAAAGAAGCAACCCCAATTTTTGTCAGTGCCATAAAAAACATCACTATCGATGATGCTAAAAGCATTTTAATGGGAAGCGATAATGCAGCGACAACCTATTTGCAAACTTCAACCACAAAACCTTTGTATGCTAAATTTAGTCCCGTTGTGCAAACTTCCATTGGCAAAGTGGGAGCCGATTTCATTTGGACTTCCATTATCAAAAAATACAATTCATTGCCTTTTGTCTCAAAGGTAAATCCCGATATCACGGATTATGTAACCAACAAAGCCCTTGAAGGCGTTTTTAAAATGATAACCATCGAGGAAAAAAATATCCGGTCGAATCTAAATGCTAGAACTTCTGTTGTGTTGAAAAAAGTTTTTGCATTGCAGGACATGAAATAGGATATTGTATTCAATCTGATCTGATTGAATACTAAGGTCTGTGCTATTTATAAAAAAAAATTAAACAACAATCAACTATATTAAAATCAATAGAGTAAAAAACTTAACGTATTGACAACAAACAAATAACAAATCCTTAACAGCATTAGACACATTAGTATATCATCTTTGCAGTGTAATAAACTGGTTATTTATTATTTTGGTTTTGGTTAGTAAAAAGATTGCCGACATTTTAGGATGCCGGCATTTTTTTGGTTTAAAACCAATAAAAACTAAAAATGGTTTTTGAGGAAAAACTTAACTTATGTATAACAAATCATTAACAGCAATAAGCCGATAACTTTATTATTTTTGCAGAGTAATTAAACTGGTTATTTATTATTTTGGTTTAGGTTAGCAAAAAGAATGCCGACATTTTAGAATGTCGGCATTCTTTTTGTTTTCAATAACTCTTTTTTGTCTGTTCAAATCTATCATAATCATAGATGAACTGGTTTTTCGGCAGCAAATATTAAATACAAACCTATCAATATGAATGGAATACTAAGCCATTGACCTGTTGAAAACAAGCCCAATGCACTTTCGAAACCACCTTGACTTTCTTTTACATATTCCACAACAAAACGAATAGTCCATAAAAGCACTAAAAATATCCCAAGTAAATAGCCTGATTTTTCCCTTGCGTCCGTTTTCCAATACAAGAAAAACAATATTACAAATACAAAAAGATAGCAAAAGGCTTCATATAATTGGGCTGGATGTTTAGCGGGGACTTGTTGAAGTAAATCCGCAAACTTTGGATTCGTCGCTATTGCATGGTAAGCCTCTTTTGGAGTGGATAAATGAGTGACATTTACGGCATCGCTTGGGCTAAACTGATCTCTTACAAAACGGACTCCGAAAGTAGACGTGGTCTCTTTTCCAACGATTTCTGAATTAAAAAAATTACCCAATCGTACAAAAATAGCTCCACTTGACACAGGAATTACAATTCTATCCAATATCCATAAGAGCGGTTTTTTCATTATCTTTTTGCTGAAATAATACATTGCGATTATTATTGATATGGCAGCGCCGTGACTTGCTAAACCTTGGTATCCGGTAAATTCAAAAGTTGGGGTAAATCTAAAAGGCAAAAATATTTCTAATAGGTGATTTCGGAAATATTCCCAATCATAGAACAATACATGCCCTAATCTGGCTCCAATCAAGGTAGATAAAACGATCCAAATGAATAATGAATCTAATTTTTCCAACGATTCGTTTTCACGTTCGAAAATATTTTTCATAATGTACCAACCCAAACCGAATGCAATTACAAACATTAGGCTGTAAAAACGAATTACAAAAAAGCCCAAATCAATTCCTTGCGATGGGTTCCAAACAAAGTTTAAAGCGTGTGTCATTATTTTTTTATTTAGTGTAAAAATACATTTTTTTGTTTAGGGTTTCGATATTTTTATCAATGGTTGTGGCTGCATCTTTTTGTAGGAACAGGATCGTATCCTGTTTTTCCCCAAGGATGGCAACTTAATATTCTTTTTGTTCCCAAAAAACCACCATAAAACAAACCGTGCTTTTGCAAAGCTTCGATCACATAACTCGAGCAGGTTGGTTCGAATCGGCAAGAAGACGGCGTAAAAGGCGAAATTGCATTTTGATAAAAACGAACCAATACTACAAAAGGAAATATTAGAATTCTTGAAAACATACTCTTCATTTATTACTGGATGCTAAAGCTGGTACCTTCTTTTCCGTCTTTTAACTGGATTCCCAAAGCAATCAATTGGTCACGGATTTGGTCTGACATTCCAAAGTCTTTATTGGATCTCGCCTCATTTCGCATACCAATTAGCATGTGAACAACTCCATCCAGTTTCTCATTATTATTCCCAATTGTCATTTCGTCTTTTAGACCCAAGACGTCAAAAACAAAAGATCGCATCAAATCGCCAAATGTTTTTAAATCTTTCACAGTTAGTGTAGCAGAATTATCTTTCAATAAGTTGATAAAACGAACGCCTTCAAATAGTTGCGCAATCAAAATAGGGCTGTTAAAATCGTCATTCATGGCATCATAGCAACCTTGTTTCCAACTTGAAATATCAAGAGTAGAAGTAGTTTCCGGCATAATCTCAACCAATCCATCCAAGGCTTCCATCAATCTGTAAAATCCCTTTTCGGCGGCATGAATAGCATCATTTGTAAAGTCGAGATTGCTTCTATAATGTGCCTGAAGCATAAAAAATCGGGCAACACTTGGCGAAAAAGCTTTGCTTAAGAATTCACTTTCTCCGGTGATTATTTCTCTTGGCAATATATTGTTTCCAGTTGATTTTGACATTTTTTTGCCATTCAAAGTCAACATGTTTGCATGCATCCAATAATTTACCGGCGTGTGACCTGTGCAAGCTTTGTTTTGGGCAATTTCGCATTCGTGATGAGGAAATTTTAAGTCCATTCCGCCACCATGAATATCAAAATGATTACCCAAATATTTGGTGCTCATGGCAGTACATTCTAAATGCCAACCCGGAAAACCATCGCTCCAAGGTGAAGGCCAACGCATAATATGTTGTGGTTCGGCTTTTTTCCAAAGGGCAAAATCTTGTGCGTTTTTTTTGTCGGTTTGACCGTCCAAATCTCTCGTATTGGCCAACATTTCGTCAATATTTCGACCACTTAATATACCATAATTATTGGTTTTATTGTATTTTACCACGTCAAAGTATACTGAACCATTGACTTCATAGGCTAATCCATTATCAATAATTTTTTTGACGATTTCGATTTGTTCAATAATATGACCTGTTGCTGTAGGCTCAATACTTGGCGGTAAAAAGTTGAATAAATTCAATATGTCGTGAAAGTCGACGGTATATTGTTGCACCACTTCCATTGGTTCGAGCTGTTCGATGCGTGCTTTCTTTGCAATTTTATCTTCGCCATCATCAACATCATCGACGATATGCCCAACATCAGTAATATTTCTGACGTAACGGGTTTTGTAACCCAAATGCAAAAAATATCGAAAGATTACATCAAAAGACATAAAAGTTCGCACATTTCCAAGATGAACATTGCTATAAACCGTTGGTCCACAAACATACATTCCCACACTTCCCTCGTGAATTGGAGTGAAAATTTCTTTTTCTCCTGAAAGAGAATTGTAAATTTTTAAGGTTTGGTTTTTAAATAAAGGCATTTGAGTTTGTTTTTGATTTGAAGATGAAGCAAATCATCTATTGAGCAATAATTAGAATTTAGTTTCTAATTTAATATAGTCTAAGAGTTCTCTTCGGGTTTGTTCGTTTTTGAATTTTCCTCCAAATTCCGATGTTACGGTGCTGCTTTCAATATCATTTATTCCTCTTGAATTAACACAAAGATGTTTTGCATCGATGATACAAGCCACATCTTCTGTTCCAAGAGCAATTTGAAGTTCTTGTACAATTTGCATGGTTAATCGCTCCTGAACTTGTGGTCTTTTGGAATAATATTCAACAATTCTATTTATTTTTGACAGACCAATAACTTGTCCTTTTGATATATACGCAACATGAGCTCTGCCAATTATTGGAAGCAAATGATGCTCGCAAGTTGAATAAAGGGTAATGTTTTTTTCAACCAACATTTCGCCATATTTATAGCCATTTTCGAATGTGGAAGCTTTTGGCTTTCTGGCAGGATTAAGTCCTCCAAAAATTTCTTTCACAAACATTTTCGCTACTCGATTTGGGGTTCCTTTCAAGCTATCATCAGTTAAATCCATTCCTAAAGTAAGGAGAATGTTTTCAACATCTTTCTTTATTTTTTCTATTTTTTCATCGTCAGAAATATCAAAAGCATCATCTCTTACTGGGTTTGTAGCAGATAAACTGATATGATTATTTCCTATTTCGTCATGAAATTCTTCGTTATTTATCATCAAAGGTTACTTTATAATGGGTATATTAGGTTTAAGAGGTAAAGATAATTAATAAATGCCAACGAAATTCAATGGCATCTAACTAATAATTGACGCATTGGCCTACCAATGCGTCAATT
>CAIOTL010000253.1 GCA_903861155.1 uncultured Bacteroidota bacterium | reverse complement strand
ATTACTAATCGTTTAAAGATAAACCCTAAAAAATGGGGTTTATCTTGCGGTGAAAGGTAATCCATAATACTACTTTTTACAACATACAAGAAAAAACAAAAAATTAGTTATTATTTTACCTCTTATCCGAGCTGCTTGGACTAAAAGTGATGAGGTTAAACATGCTTCTCATTCGAGAGCGAAGTCGATTCCCATACACTTTTTCAATTTCAGTAGCAGAAAGATTGGTTGTAATGTGGGTTACTGATTTATTCTCAACAAAATGCTCATAGCGACTAATGAGTATTTCAGCCATTACGTTGCAATCGTTACCGAAATGTTTGATTTGCTGTTCGGTTCCTAAATCATCAAAACAATAACCGGTTAGTTTAGATTGGAAGTTTTGCTTTAGGGTAAAGTTGTTTATTGCTTCATAACCGTTTTTGGCAAACTCAAAGGAAATCTCTCTGCACGTTTTGATTTTGTAATCGGATGCAGAAAAAGGCTTGATAAGATGCATTAAAGATGTTTTACCACAACCAATTGGACCCGACAACAAAATACCTTTAGATAAGTTTATTTGCTGTTTAAGAGCTGTTTCTTTATCTTTTATCATATAAATAATTAATTTGTAGATGGTGTGTTTATCTTCCTCACAGATTTTGAAAGCTTGTCCGTAAAGCAGTTTTCCATGGTACTCAATGAAGTCAAGGCATTTGTTGAAATCGTATATTTTTTGTTTGTCTTTAATTTCATAAGTGTCCGTAATTATTTTACAATGGTTCTGCATAGTTTTTAAAATTAGGTGTGTGCAAATGGTTTGGTTGAGGTGTTGCCGTCGTTCCCTGAAATTTGTTAGAGTTTAGAATCCAATTTCTTGCTGCAGCTTTCCAGTCTTTCATTTTTGATTATCCGCCAACTAGCCAACCATTGCTTTGAAAATGATTGTAGAATTTTTCAGCTTCAACCAACGGAATTTGTTTGTCTTTAAAAAAAGCCATAACCAGTTCCCAATCTGGAGGAATTTGTTCTGTACCTTTTTTTTCGCGCAACTTTTTTTTGGCATTTTTTTCAGCATCTAAAAGCGTTTCAATTTCTAGATTTTTTTGATTATCAACTTCATTTTTTTGATTGTGCTCGTTTACAATGTTTAAATTGTTTGTATTGTTTATATAAGGTACATGTTTAGAGCTTGTTTGATACTTGTTTAAAGCTTGTTCATTATCCTGTTTAGTAACTTGTTCAATAACTTGTTCGTTTTTTGATACCCTTTTTAACTTTCGAATTTCCTTTTTTTGGACTGGTTTAGTATAGTAATCCAAGTTGATCACTTCGAGTGTTGAGCCTTTGAATGGATTGTAAGACGGACTGTAAATGACATATCCTTTTGTGGAGAGTTCTTTTATGCACTTATGGAAAGTTGCTGTTGAAGAAATCTTACTGATACGCATTAATTCATCTCGTGAAATACCAATTGGGTTTTGAAATCGATTTTGATTCCATAATTGGAACACCGCCATGTATAGACTAATGTGTGTTGGATTTAATTCAAAATCTATTGAAACTTTTTCGAAAAATCCAGTTAGGTGTTTTATATAATTCATAATTACTATTGATTTTAGTTTTTCTTAAATAATTAGAGTGATAGCATCATTGGTTTAGCATCTTATAAATTTCTTCGTATT
>CAIOTL010000252.1 GCA_903861155.1 uncultured Bacteroidota bacterium | reverse complement strand
TATTTTTATTAAATTCTAAATAAAAAAAAATTTTTTTTGTTTTATATCAAGGCATGTTCTGTTGCCTTATTAGAAAGTTCCATCAAATTTTTAACTTTTAATTTCTTCATTAAATTAAATCGGTGCACTTCGGCAGTTCGTTTACTGATGTCTAAAGCCTCGGCAATTTCCTTATTTCCTTTTCCTGACAACAACAGTGTAAGTATCTCTTTTTCTCTTTTGGTAATCAACAATTCTTCGTCGATTACTTGTTTTGACACTTTAGAGGCTGTCGGGTTGGTAAGTTGACCTATCAATATGGATGAAATATCACCGCTAAAATACTTTCCTCCATCAGAAACGGTAAGCAATGCTTTAAGGAATTCTTCCTTGCTGGATCCTTTCAACAAATAACCATCGGCACCAGCTTTGATTGATTTCAGTACATATTCTTCTGATTCGTGCATTGACAGCATTACAATTTTGACTTGATTGTTTTGGCCTCTTAATTTTTCAACCACTTCAATTCCAGTCAAATTTGGCATGCGAATATCCAGAATCAACAAATCAGGCTGCTTAATTTCAACCATTTTTAGAGCTTCGACACCGTCAGTAGCTTCCCCTACAACTACAATGTTTGCTTCGTTTTCCAATAATGATTTGATACCGTCTCTTACAAATACGTGATCATCTGCTAGAGCCACTCGAATAGGATTACTCATAACTTACTTAATTTTGATTTCATTTTTTAAGTATATTCATCTAAAGTATTCGCTAATATACGTATTTTTCAATAAATAAAAAATATAAATAACAGATTATAGTTTTAAGACTACAGGTTGCAAACCGTTAAATAGGAATATTGAAGGTGATTCTGGTTCCTTCATTTGGAATGGAATTGATAAAAACACGACCATTTATGTACTGAATCCGTTCTTTCATAAACAGCAATCCCATTCCGGATTCACTATTTCTCTTATTCTCCACTGAAGAAACTTCAAAACCTTTGCCATTATCATCAATGGTAATGCTTAAGAGTTTGTTACTGTGTGAAAGTTGTACAATTATATGGGTAGAATCAGCGTATTTTATGGCGTTGTTGATGGCTTCCTGCGTCAATCTGTACATGTTTATTTCTACCAAAGAATCTAGTCTTTTATCAAAATCGGTTTTATTATAAAAAAGAATGTTTTTCCCCGTCAATTTCGATAATTCTTGGGTAAGTTTGGCTAACGAAGAAACAATACCGTGATCGCTTAATTCAGGGGGCATCAGGTTGAAAGTAGCGGTACGAACGCCTTTAATAATATCTAATGATAATTTTTTTAGGTATTCGATTTTCTGGCCAGCTTTCTCTTTGTCATTTAGGTCAATGCTTTCAAGACTAAATTTCAATCCAGTAAGCATTTGCCCAATGCCATCGTGAATTTCTTTGGCAATTCGATTTTGTTCATTTTCTTGGTTTTCGACAATCTTACTTGAAATAATTTTCTGCTGGTTTATTTTATCAGTTATGTTCTCTGCATTCAATCGATCGACTTCCTGTTCAGCTCTTTTGCGTTCGGTTATATCAAAACAGATAATCAACAATTCCGATTCGTAATTCTTTATAGTAACTGAAACCATCGATAAATCCAGCCATAAGGATTGTTCGTTTCTGGTGGTAATGTTTATTTCTCCTTGCCAGCCTGTTCGTTGTTTTTCAAGAATAATTTGATTGATGATGTTTTGCTCTTTTTCTAATGGAGTCAAAACTTGTGCAAAGGTTTTATCTGAAAGAAAAGGATTGTACTGGAGTAATTTCGAAAATTTTTCTCCAATATGAATGATAGAACCATTGGGAGACACTCGGCAATACAATAACGTGTTTTCCATTGCGTAGTTCAGCGACTTCAATTCTTTAACTGAATTTTCCTTTATTTCACTAATGATTTCTGTATCCTGGGCGAGTTTCAATGCTTTCCTTTCAGAAGATAAAAGCTTGAAAATGAGTTTTTCTACTTTATTGTTTGTTGGCTTGAAAATAAACAGGAATTCTAACAATAAAACTAACAAAGTAAATAACAAGATTGCAAATTCCATTTTCCGTTGCAAAGTTACTTTTCTAAGAGCCTCTTGGTCGTATTCACTCACAATTTGGTTCATTTTAGAAAGAAAAATACTTTCATTTTCGAGAATCGTCTGGACTAATTTTTGATTTTTATCTTGATTTTCCTTTCGTGTTAGATTTTCTAAAAAAAGAGTTGTTAGACTTATAATACAATCAAAATTGGGATTGATATTTTCAAATAATTCGGTTAGTTCGGCACTTTTGTTTCTAGGAAAACCAAGACTGTCATTTCCATTTTGCAAGGCAAAATGGTTAAACTTCCAAAACGACAACGTTTCGTTAAGACAAATTATTTCTTTACTTTTTTGGACAGAATCAGTTGTGAAATTTAAGATTAAAATTTCTTTTGCCAGTTTCTGACTCAACATTCTTTGCTTGCCGGAAATGTTTATTATTCGAGAATCACTTAACTGACTTTTAAGATTATATTGAACTAGAAGTTGGCTCAAAATTACCGTTACAGCTATAGTCAACAAGGCAAAAAGGTAGAATCTTCTTAACTTTTTGAATGTAATTGTATCGATGGATTCTTTGATTTCTTTTTTCATATCAAACCAAATTATAATCCAAGAGCCTCTTTTATCAGTTGGAGATTTGGCGCGTTATAATTTATTTTCAAGGCTTCTTGATGTCCCTTGTTGGACATTTTATTCCAAGTTTTTAATATGACATTTTTCATTTTCTCTTTATCGTGTTTCTGAACGAAAGAGTCAAAATAATGTTCCAAAAACACCAGACAAATAACGTCTTCAAGCAATTGAGTTTCTTCGTCTTTTTTGAGTAATTTTTTTTCAATCAAAAAAGAAACTCTCGCAATAAATCCGAAATCATAACCTGCTTTTTCTAAAATGGCAGCAGTAGTTTCGGAATGGAATTTTTTCAAATCCTCCCGCCATTTCAAGTAGCCCACTCGATCCATCGGATAGGATTCGCGAGGCATTTTCCACCGGCAAATGTGCTGGGCTTTGGAAGCAATTTGCAACGCTTCGGATGCATTTGGATGAAATTCCATAAGCTTATTAAACATTCGATTCGAATACAACAATTCCTTTGGGAAGCTTGTAGATTGGACTATTTCCCTGTTTGGATCTAGGGTATTTTCTGCATCAATTAATGCCGAAGCGGTTTGAAAAGGAGTTGTTGTCATTTGAAATGTTTAAAATCAAAGATACATATTTATTCCAAAAAGCCAACGAATACTTCTTCGCCTACGATCTTTACTGGATAGGTCGCAATAGAATAATCTTCTCCATTCAGATTTGAGCCGTCCACAAGCGAAAATGTTTTTTTGTGCATTGGGCATGCAACCTTGGGAATGTCTTCCGTTGAGCCGAGAATTCCTCTGGAAATAACCATTTCCATCTTGTGGGGACAGAGATTTTGACAGGCATACCATTGGTCTCTTCGAGCAAAATTAAAAATTGCTATTTGCCTGTTTTTATACTTGATACAGCTACCTCTGTTGGTTGAAAAATCAGTTGTTTTTCCTGCTTTGAACCAAGTTTTAACCTCAGTCGGATGTACTGTTTTGTATTGATTTAAGATATTTTCCATTTTTTATATATTATTATTTTCCAGCACTTCAACAGTTCATGTAACAATGCAAAATGCCTAAAACTATTGAAGTTGATATGGAAAAATGAATGTAATTATTTGTTTTTTATTACCATGATTTGGGCATTTTTTGTTCTCTCATTGGAACAAAAAGAATGTTGTCATCGGGTTCGTCTGAATTGGCAAAATGGCTAAACCGTTTCATCAATCTTGGGCTTTCAAGTGCTTGTTTCCATTCACACTCGAAAGTATCTACCAATCCTTGCATTTCAATTTCCAATGTCTCGGCAATTCCTAAATGATCTTCGATTACAACTTCTTTAAGATAATCCAATCCTCCATCTAGTTTTTCTAACCAAGTGGAAGTTCTAACCAATGGTCCGGCAGTTCGGATGTAAAACATCAAGAAACGATCTAAATATTTGAAACAAGTTGCTTTATCAATTTGTTCTGCAAATAATACGGCATGTTTTGGATTGGCTCCACCATTCCCGCAGATGTATAGATTCCATCCGCCTTCGACAGCGATTAATCCGAAATCTTTCCCTCTAGCTTCAGCACATTCGCGAATACAGGCTGAAACCCCTCCTTTTATTTTGTGTGGCGAACGAATTCCTTTATATCTATTTTCTAATTCGATGGCAAAACCTGCACTATCATCCATTCCGTAGCGACACCAAGAAGCACCAACACAACTTTTTACGGTTCGCAGTGATTTTCCATAAGCGTGACCGCTTTCAAAACCATTGTCTATAAGTATTTTCCAAATTTTAGGCAAATCATTCAAATATGCTCCAAATAAATCAATACGTTGACCGCCGGTAATTTTGGTATAAAGATCAAATTGTTTGGCTACTTTACCGATTACGATCAGTTTTTCGGCTGTTATTTCGCCACCAGCAATTCGAGGGACCACCGAATAGGTTCCGTTTCGTTGAATATTTGCCAGAAACCGGTCATTGGTATCTTGAGCTGTTAGATGTTTATTGGCGGTATCATTATAGATACTTGAAAAAATGGAAGCCATAATTGGCTTGCATATTTCGCAACCATCACCAGTTCCGTGATGATCTATCACATCATAGTAATTGGTATAATTATTAATTTTTACAAGGTCGAAAAGTTCTTGTCGGTTGTATTGAAAATGTTCACAAATCACGTCTTTCACGTCTTTACCAATAGCTTTTTGTGTGGCTTTTACAAGATCGACCACCATTGGTTTACATCCGCCACAACCTGTAGTTGCTTTAGTATGTTTGACAACGTCAGATAAACTGGAACAAGCTTCATCAATAATAGAGTAACAAATAGCGCCTTTAGTAACATTTTCGCAAGAACAAATCACGGCCGAATCAGGTAAATCTGATGCATCACCCAAAGAGGAAGCTTCGCCATCTCGAGAGCCCAGAATCAAATCTTCCGGATTTTTGGGTAACGGCATAGCATTACTGTAGATTTGGAATAGAGCATTATAATCTCTTGAATCTCCTACAAGAATGCCACCCAAAAGTTTTTTGCCATCTTTGGTCACGTTGATTCTTTTGTAAATTCCGCTGAATTTATTTTCGTAAACAATGGCTGTCACATCTTTATTTTCGATAAATGGGTCTCCAAAACTTGCCACTTCGACGCCAATTAATTTGAGTTGGGTTGACATATCAATGGTTTCCCTCATCGTTTTACCTCCTTTTAGGATTTGATCCGCAGCGACATCTGCCATTTCATAACCAGGAGCCACAAGTCCGTAAATCATTCCTTCGTAAAGTGCCACTTCTCCAATGGCATATATGTTGGGTGCAGAAGTTTGCATTTGTTTGTTCACCACAATACCACCACGTTCTCCAACTTTCAATCCTGAAACTCTTCCAAGTTCGTCGCGTGGTTTTATGCCTGCCGATATCACCAACATATCCACTTTTAGCAATTCATCCTCGGCAAACATCATCCCGGTTATGTGCTTTTCGCCATCAATGTATTGTGTCGCTTTATTCAAATGAATACCAATGTTGAGTTCCTCAATTTTAGCCTGAAGCATATCACTACCGCATTTGTCTAGTTGCCTTGGCATTAGCCGAGAAGCAAACTCAACAACATGAGGATTTAATCCCAAATCATAAACTGCCTTGGCGGCTTCTAGCCCTAATAATCCACCGCCAAGGACAGCGGCTTCTGTTGCACCATTTTGCTTTATCTTTTTTGCGTAAGCCATAATCGCATCTAAATCTTCGATGGTTCGATAAACAAAAACACCTTCCTTCTCCACTCCTTTTATTGGAGGAACAAAAGCGGAGGAGCCTGTTGCCAAAACTAAGTAGTCGTATGCATATGTTTTGTCCAGATGAGTAGTTATGATTTTGTTCTCTTTGTCAATCTTTAAAACCAATTCCGAAGTATTTAGGATAATATTATTTTCCTCATACCATGACATTGTTGAAAGGAATAAGTCATCTGAGCTTTTGCCTGCAATGTATTCACTCAAGTGAACTCGGTCATAAGCATGTCTTGGTTCCTCTCCAAATACCGTGATTTGATATTCTGCTTGTCCTGATTTTGCGATGAATTTTTCACAAAATTTAAAACCCACCATGCCGTTTCCGACTACTACTAGTCTAATCATAACATATAAAATTAAGTATTAATACGCAAATATAAGTATTAATACTTAATTAAAATACTTAATTTATGATTATTTTTTAAAGGGCCTTCTTAATATGCAAAGAATTTTTAATAGTTGCAATTGTTTAGTAAATTGGAATTGAGTGGTCAATTCACTTGAATTTGCAATATTGAAACTAAAAAAGAATTCAGGAATTGATGTTTTCAGAGGATTTGTCATTGGATAAAAAAAACAGACTATATCTAACCAAAAAACGAAGCCAATTTTCGAACTAATCCTAGATATAGCAGGAGATTCAGAATGTACAGAAAACAAAAAAACCACCATTTTAACTGGTGGGTCATCCTTAGTAGCGGGAACAGGACTCGAATCTGTGACCTTCGGGTTATGAGCTCGAAGTTTCCTATATTTATCAACAATTTTACTGGGCTTCAGATCTATAAATTTAAAGATAATCATTAAAACCGTATGCCTTTTAGTATGCAATTTTGGTTAAAAATTTAGTTCTATTTTAGAAAAAAAAAGATGGATAAATTTAGTATTGATAAAATTAAAGAAGGTTAAACTTTTTGTGATTTGACCCGGAAGATGAGTGGTGGTGGCGGAGGTTTGCGATTTCAAAGCTGAAGACTCGTAGTCTGAGGCCAGGATTTTGTGATTGTTTTTTTCAATATAAAATTCTCCATCGAGGCC
>CAIOTL010000251.1 GCA_903861155.1 uncultured Bacteroidota bacterium | reverse complement strand
GCGACTAGCGGAGGATGTGTTCATAATTTTCATTCATGCACAACGGTAGGAAATACAAATCAATACGATGCTCGTATATATAGTTATCAAGGAACTTCTGGAACAAATAGCACAGCATCATTGAGTTATGAAGCATCAGTTAATAATTTTGTTGGTGCTGTTACTTGTTTCAATGGATTAAGTTTTACGAATAGTAATATTACAGGATGCAAAATACAAGTATTAACAGTCACGGCATCAGGAAATATTAACCCGTTAGCATCAAACGCTGCGAACTATTCTTTTCCTTATGCGTTTTCAGCTATACCATTTTGCATTATGCCTAATTCAACAGCAACTGGATTATTAGGAACACGACTAACGGTGAGTGGTTATGGTGTAAGCACCACACAGTGTCAAGTTAATTTCTGGAATCAATCAACGTCAGTAATAATAACTGGGTCTTATACCGCAAATATAATAGCAATAGGCACTGCTTAATGAATCATCATCTGAGATTGTTATATGTGTTCATCGTGTTTTTTCATCCTCATCTTTTATTATTATTTTAATTTTTTTGTCAAGGAATTCTAAAAACAAGATCAAACAATGAAAACAATAAAAGGACATTTGGGCGGTCTTTTAGAATTATTAAAAAATATTTCATTTTTTATAAAAGTTTTTTAGGGCAAAAGACCGCCCAAAAGACCCTATAACAAGATGAAGAAAGGTCTTTTACTTTTAATTTAAAAAATAAGAACATAGAAAGAGCATAGAATAAAATAACATAAAAAATAAGCACTTAAAAGAATTATAACATTTTTCACTCAAAAATTCTAAAATAGAATTTTTCAAAAAGAGTTTTTTATTTTAGAATTTTCAATCAAAAAATTCTAAAATAACAAAATAGAATTTTCACCCAAATAATTCTAAAATAAAAATAAATACAAAAAATAAAAACTTTAGAATTTTAGCACCAAAAAAACCACAAATCCAAGAAAAAAGAATTTTTTCCTCCTCGTCTTTTTTTCAATGCACGCTGGCCACACGAGTGGTGGTGCGAGTTCTGGAGGAGCCCATCACAAACATCACTCCTTGCATCACCTTCTCAAATAAAAGACGTTTAAAGACAAATAAAACATTGAAATTTCCATTGAAAATTAAAATCTAATGGACAATTTAAAACAAAATGTCAAGCATCAGCGGTGATAACGCATACAACTCTCGGATACGAAAACAGATACGCGAGTACCAGGAGATCGAGGCAAGCAGAAATTCTCCGACAATGATTATCGATAGCCCGGCCAGGCGCGGTCACGTTACTCCAGGAACCAACGCTTATTCGGAACATCATATTCAAGGTGGGAAACCTCACGGCCTCGCCAAAACTCTGAAAACGATCGGGAAATTCGTGAAACCATTTGGAAATAAATTGCTCAAACCTGTGAAACATGCCCTAGCAGAACGTGCGGTATTTGAGTTGGGAAAACCAATGTATTCTCCAGAGCCAATGCAGGCAGGCCGATCGCACAATCAGAAGAAGAGGGGGTTTGCCAAGTTCGTTAGAACGGTTGGTGAGTTTATTAAGCCCGTGGCGCAGCCTCTCCTCCAGGCTGCAACGAAAAGGGGAGTACAAGCCATTGAGGAGTATGGTGGAGCGTATGAACGTAAGCACCGAACGGATATGTCTCCTGGAGTTTCATCGTGGATTTCTGAAATAAATGAGATGCGCAGTCAAATGCAGGATAGAGAAACCAGCAGGAATTCTGGCGTGGAAGTGTCGTACAAGGACGCAATGATGGCTGCATCGGCGGAAAGGCATCGTCAAAACGGCACGAAACCAAAGCCACCGCGAACTGCTGAACAGAAAGCAAAAGCGAAGGAAAATAAAACATTGAGAGACGCTAAAAAAATTGAGGCGGCAAAAGCAGCTGAGACAACTGGTTCAGGACGTAGGTATTAATAAAATTGAAAAAAGTGTTTAAAAAAACACGACGGGGTTGGGACGGTTTCCAAGATGAAATATCGTAAAAGATTTTCTCTGTGCGTG
>CAIOTL010000250.1 GCA_903861155.1 uncultured Bacteroidota bacterium | reverse complement strand
CAACAATTATTGCAATTCTTTTTCAGAAAGTTGTTTCAAATATAAGGCAGCATAATAACCATCTTCATTTATCAACTGATTATGAGAGCCTTGTTCGATTATTTTTCCTTCGTCAAGGATAATAATTCTGTCGGCATTTTTAGCCGAAGAAACTCTGTGACTTACAATAATGGTGGTTTTTTCCTTGCAAATTTCCTGTAAATTATTCAAAATGGCTTCTTCGGTTTCGGTATCAATAGCCGACAAACAATCGTCGAAAAGCAATATTTTCGGGTTTTTGATAATGGATCTTGCGATCGAAATTCTCTGTTTTTGACCGCCAGAAAGCGTGATTCCTCTTTCGCCAAGGATGGTATCGTATTTTTTGTTGAAACCGATAATATTACCGTGAACTTCGGCACTTTTTGCTGCTGAAATCACTTCCTCGTCGGTCGCATCTTCCTTTCCAAACTTGATGTTATTCTTGATGGAATCCGAAAACAAAAATGCGTCTTGTGGCACAATTCCAATGCTATTTCTCAAATCAAATACGTTAATCTTGCTAATTTCGTTTCCGTCAATGGTTATTTTTCCATCGGTAACGTCATATAAACGTGATATCAATGAAACGATGGTCGATTTTCCAGAACCTGTTTTCCCCAGAATGGCCAAAGTTTCGCCTTTGTGAACCGTAAAAGTTACATCGTTCAATGCCGTTATATTAGTATCTTCATAGGTATAGCTTACGTTTTCGAAAGAGATTTCGCCTTCAATAACAGATTTTTCGAGGTTGTTATTTTTAATTTCGGGTTCAATTTTCATAAACTCATTGATACGTTTTTGCGAAGCTTCGGCTTCTTGTATCATTGACGAAACCCAGCCTAAGGAAGCCACAGGCCAAGTAAGCATATTGACGTATAAGATAAATTCAGCAATGGTTCCAATGCTTTTTATAGTTCCGTCAATGTACATTAATCCGCCAAAATAAATTACAACCAAGTTACTAGTTCCAATTAAAGCAATCATCAAAGGACCAAATAATGCCTGAATTTTTGACAAACTCATGCTTTTGGTTTTGCTTTCCTCTGCCAGTTCTTCCAGATTATTTTGATGTTGCTCTTCTAAAGAATAGGCTTTTATAACCCGAATTCCAGAAAATATTTCTTGTGTAAAACTAGAAACCTTCGATAGATATTGTTGAAAGATCGTACTCCTCTTATTGATTTCAGAGCTTAATTTAAAAATCGCATATGATAATAATGGCAAAGGAAGTAAAGTATATAAAGTCAGTCGTGGAGACACATTAAACATGTATACGATCACTATGGCAAAACGAATAAAGGTGTTTATAGAGTACATTACAGCTGGTCCTACATACATTCGAACTTTGGAAACATCCTCGCTAATACGGTTCATTAAATCCCCGGTTCGGTTTTGTTTGTAAAAATTTTGAGAAAGATTTTCGTATTGTCTAAAAACTTCATTTTTCAAATCGAATTCTACATGTCGCGACATCACAATTAGGGTTTGGCGCATCAAGAAGGAAAGAAAACCAGCTATAATAGTTGTGGCAATTATCAATAAAATATTCGAAATTAATTCTTGTTGAATAACCGATTTGGTTAAAGTATTGTCTTTGGAAAAGCTTTCGATTATTTTGAATGATTTACTTATTAATTTTGGCGTAAACAAAGAAAATATCTGGGCAATTATGGTGAAAAAGATGCCCAACAAAAAGCTGAATTTATATTTGACGAAATATTTATTTAAGTAACGTAATTCTTTCATAGCGGTTAAAGATTCTTTAGAAATTCAAAGGTAAGATGAAATTCAGATATTTTTCAAGTTTAATTATATTTTAAAAAATGAAATTCTTATTTTTGCAAACTAATTAATAAAAGTTCTTACAAATTGGTAAATAGAAGACATATTCGCGTCAAGGTTATGCAATCCATTTATGCGATGCATCAAAATGGGTCAGATGATTTAGAAAAAGAAGAGAAATTCCTTTTTCACAGTATTGATGCCATTCAGGATTTATACCTCATAATGATTTCTTCTTTAATTGAAATTTGTAAAAAAGAAACTGTCTTTTTGCATAAATCAAGTCAAAAACATCTTGCCACTCCTCAGGAACGCAAGCCCAATGAAAAATTTATTAAGAACAGTATTTTTCAAATACTTGCCGAAAATAATTCTTTGAGTATTGCTCTTGAAAATCGAAAAATCAACAATTGGATACTAAACGACGATTATATTTTAATCCTTCTTAATGCCATCAAGCAAAGCAAATTGTATGTAAAATACATGAGCAATGCCGCCAATACTTTCGAAGAAGACAAGGAATTTATCGTTGATTTGTTTATGGACGTGATTGTTCCAAATGAAAAACTTTACGAATATCTCGAGGACAACAAGTTGACTTGGGTTGACGATATTCCGTTGGTAAACACGGAAATCATCAAGCAATTGAAAGCGATAAAGCCAGTTGAAGAAGGAAATTTCAGGGTTTCAAAATTATATAAAGACAACGAAGATAGGGATTTTGTCAAGGACTTATATAGGAAAACCGTCTTGAACGAATCGGAATTAGCAAAGGAATATGTTGACAAAACACCTAACTGGGACAGCGATAGAATTGCCGAAATTGACACTATTATTCTTAAAATGGCAATTTGTGAATTCTTGAAATTTCCTTCCATTCCAGTCAAAGTTACGTTGAATGAATATTTAGAGCTTGCTAAGGAGTATTCCACACCAAAAAGCAGTATTTTTATCAACGGAATTTTAGATAATTTGGTAAAAGAACTACAGGCCAGCAACAGGATTATAAAAGCTGGTCGTGGATTAATGTAATGCATTTATAAACAAAAAAGATTAAAATTATGGGACAATTGGGACAATTTGCGCCGTTTTTATTAATGTTTGTGGTCATCTATTTCTTTATGATTAGACCACAACAAAAAAGAGCCAAAAACGAGAAAGAATTTGAAAGCGCTTTGAAAGTGGGTGATAAAATCATCACAAAAAGTGGACTTCACGGTAAAGTTGCCGAACTTTCAGAAACTACTGTTGTGATAGAAACAATGGCTGGGAAATTGAAAATGGAGCGTTCAGCAATTTCTATGGAAATGAGTACCACTTTAAATAAAAAATAATTCTGGTTTTAGGGTTAAAAAAATCCTTTCGGAGTTTTGAAAGGAATTTTTTTATGGATCAAAATAAGGAAGTTTGTACTATTTTGAGTTGTCTGTCATCGCAGTCAATTCGGCGATTTTTACAATTACTTCAACTGCTTTTTGCATACTTTCAACAGGGACATATTCATATCTTCCGTGGAAGTTGTGTCCACCAGCAAAAATATTGGGGCAAGGCAAACCTTTATACGATAATTGGCAACCATCGGTTCCGCCACGAATGGGTTTTATGATTGGTTTTATTCCTAATTGTCTCATAGCATTTTCGGCAATGTCAACAATATGTTTTACGGGTAAAACCTTTTCTTTCATATTGTAATATTGGTCTTTTATCTCTGAAATAACGATGTCTTCACCAAATTGTTTGGCAAATTTCTTGTTGATTTTTTTGGTGATTTTGGCAATTAATTCTTTGCGTTTCGTAAATTTTTTCTTGCTGTGATCCCGAATAATCAATTCCAAGACAGTTTCTTCGATACTTCCCGTCAAATGATGAACGTGAAAAAAGCCTTCGTAACCCTTGGTTTTCTGTGGGATTTCGTCTTTCGGTAATTCGTTGATAAAATCATTGGCGATAAGCATTGAATTAATCATTTTTCCTTTGGCATAACCTGGATGAACGCTTTTTCCTTTGAAAGTAATTTTGGCTCCAGCCGCATTAAAATTTTCATATTCCAGTTCGCCTACTTGACTTCCGTCCATTGTGTAAGCCCAATCGCAACCAAATTTTTCGACATCAAAATGATGTGCGCCACGACCTATTTCTTCATCGGGCGTGAAACCAACCCTTATTTTTCCGTGTTTGATTTCCGGATTTTTTATTAGGAATTCTATTGCAGTTACGATTTCGGTAATTCCGGCTTTATCGTCAGCGCCAAGAAGTGTGGTTCCGTCAGTTGTAATCAAGGTTTGCCCTTTGTATTGCAATAAATCCTTGAAATATTTTGGAGATAATATAATATTTTGTTCCTCATTTAAAATGATGTCGCCACCATCATAATTTTTAATGATTTGTGGTTTTACATTGGCTCCGGTGAAGTCTGGTGTGGTATCAAAATGCGAAATAAAGCCAATTGTGGGAACATCGTTGTCAGTATTCGAAGGCAAAGTTGCCATTATATAGGCATTCTCGTCGATGGTTACTCCCTTCATTCCAATGGTTTTTAGTTCTTCGACCAGCATTTCGGCAAGAGCCCATTGTCTTTTTGTGCTTGGAGTAGTTTCTGAATTTGAATCGGATTCGGTGTTAATAATTGCGTAACTAATGAATCGGTCAATGATATTTTGCATTTTTTCTTTGTTTTAGACAAATATAATCAATTTATCAGAAATTTTTTAGGCAATTGATTAACTAAATCCAGATATTTTAGAAATAAAGAAAACGAAAAATAGTACTTCTAGAACTCACATATTGTTCAGCAAAATCCCAAATTCTTTCACCTTGTCCCAGTCGGTATATTCAATTTTGGTTTTTGAATTAATTGGTCCTTTTGTCATCCACATTATCAATAGAATCATCAATCTGTCGGTAAAAGAATATTTTTGATAATCGAGTTTCCCGGCAAAAACGGCTGATTTATTGGGAATCCAATCAATCTCTTTCAAAAATTTGATAAAGTAAGGATTCGTTTCCGGCAAAGCTTTTTCTGGTTTTCTTGCTACAAGATTCACCGAGAAGAAAGCATTTTTCGTATTATTAAGAGTTGTTTTATTTTTGTTTATGAATTCGATTATTTTCACATTGTGTTTTCCGTACCGAATGCTTGAACCAATAATGAACTTGTCAAAATCAATTACTCTATCATCAAAATCCTCAATCGAGAAAAGTGCCACTTCATTCCCTTTTTCGACCAAAACTTCTTGGAGTGCCTTGCAGATTTTTAGTGTTTGTCCGTCAACAGTGGAGTATAGAATTCCGATTTTTGTTTTCATTTTATTGAAGTAATGATTTTTGGGTTCAAACACTGGTTTTATTATTCGGGTTTCGTATCCAATTAAACCTCAACTGTGTAGTTTTTTTACAAAAAATTCGGCATAATTTATTGAATTTTCTTAACCGTCTATTATTAATTCCCATTAGAGTGATCAATTCAATATATTCGAAAAACTGTTTGTTAAATTTGTGATATTCGGTTTGGTTTTCAGAAGATTTCGAACGGTATCGTCTTTCTTTATTTATGATTATTTCTTGAAATACTTTTGTATTAATGTCTGTAATTCGTTTTTGTTAATAGGTTTTGCTATATAATCGTTACATCCCGCTTCGATTGTCTTCTCTCTGTCACCAGATAGTCCAAAAGCTGTCTGCGCAATAATAATCACATCCGTATTAAATTTCCTTATTTGTTGGGTTGCTTCATAGCCATTCAAATCAGGCATTTGCATATCCATCAATATTAAGTCAATGTCTGGATTATTATGGCAAGTTTCAATTGCTTCAACTAAAGTCCTTACTTTCAAACTATCTTTAGCAAACTGTTTGACTATTATGTCCATCAACTTTTCCGATATTTCATCATCTTCAGCAATCAGAATTTTTAGCTTTCTAAAATTATCGGTTTTTCCTGAAAGCTCAAGTTGCTGATCAATGGGTTTTATCACTAGTTCAGTATTGTAAGGTAACGTGAAATAAAATGTTGAGCCACTACCTACTTCACTTTCTGCCCAAATTTTGCCGCCAAGCATCTCCACATAGAATTTTGAAATAGACAAGCCTAATCCTGCACCATGTAGTGCCATTTTATTGGAAATATCCACCTGTATAAAACGATCAAAAATGGCCGTCAGCTTATCTTTTGGAATCCCGATTCCTGAGTCTTTCACGTAAAATTGAAGGGCTTCATCCTTTTTTATATAACCAAATTCAATTGTACCTTCGTTGCTGTATTTAATGGCATTTTTTACTAGATTGGTAAGTATTGAATAGACTTTCTCGCTGTCTGTTCTAATAGTGGCTTCTTTTGTTGATAAGGTGTTTTTAAAGATAAGCTGCATTCCCTTTTCTTCGACTTGTGGTTTAAAGAAGGTATAAATATATTCGATTTTCTCATTTATATTTATTTCCATTATGTTAGCGGTCATTAAACCAGCTTCTATTTTTGAAATATCAACAATGTCATTGATGATATTGAGCATACGGGCACCACTTTTCTCTATGATTTTTATATATTCTTGCTGCTCGTCACCAGTAAGCTCCGGGTTTTTCAATAATTCGGAAAAACCTAGTATGCCGTTCATCGGGGTGCGGATTTCGTGGCTCATATTGGCAAGAAAAGCAGATTTAAGACGGTCGCTTTGTTCGGCGTGTTCCTTGGCGAGGATTAACTCTTGCTCTGCCAGCTTGCGTTCGGTAATGTCCTGAGCCGTACCACACATGCCATTAATCAGCCCTTTCTCATCGTGTACCATTTCAGAGAGAGACCGAATCCATTTCGCATCCCGACCTACTTCGTCCTTTAGTTCTAATTCTATATCATAAGACTCTCCAGTCTTCATTGAGGATGCTACTGTTGCGGCTAGCTTCCTAGCGTCTTTAGGCACGAATAAATCCATTTGGGCAGCAAGGGTAGGAGTAAAAATTCCCGGGTCACGATTGACAATTCGATACATCTCTGTGGACCAATACAATTTTTCAGGCGCAGACGGATCGGTCGCTATAACTATCCAGTTCCCCACCTTTGCCATCCTTTGGGCATTATCTAGCTCAGACACGCTCTCTCGAATAGCTTGTTCAGTCGCCATTCGATCGGAGATGTCGTTGAAACTGATTACAATTTCAGAGATTCTACCGGAATTGTCAAATGCAAGGAAACCATTGACTGTTACCCATACTAAGTCGGTATTGCCGGGTTGTCGAATACCTAATATTTGATCTTTAAAGGGTTTTCTGCCTTTTACAATCCGGTTTACCGGGTACTCTTCAAGGGTTAAAGGTGTATGATTTTCATTTAAAAATTGCCATTCCCGTTCAATGGCCACTTTGCCTTTCAGTTGATCGTCGCTTAATCCCAATAATACGGATGCCCTAGGATTATTGGATATGATGGAAGTATCGGGAGCGTGAACAACAATGCCAGTTCCGAGGTTCAACAGTAAATTCTGGTATCGCTCTCCGCTTATTTTGGCTTTTTCGCTGGCTGTTTTAAATTGGGTATTGGTTTGTGTAAGCTCTTCGTTTAATTGCTTGTATTCTTCGTTTTGGGCTTCTATAACATCTGTTTTTTTCTGTAAAAGAAGTTCTGCCAGCTTGTGATCGGTGATGTCGCGATTGCTGCCTCGTACCCCGTTATAGTTCCCTTTTTCGTCAAAAACAGGCTGACAAATATGGTTAATCCAACGAATTTTGCCTTGTTGTGTAATAATCCTAAAATCAATTTCATTTGAAGTTTTAAATTTGTGAACGAAATTTTCGTGATCTTGATATGCTTTAAGGTCGTCCTTATAGATTATCTGATGCAATAAACCCGCGTTTTCTTTAAAGTCATTAGGTGTAAAACCTGTAATTCTTTGGCATGATGGCGAAATATAAATATATTCATTTTCAGGGGATGTCCAAAACTCCCAGTCGTAAGTAAAATCTGCAACAGTTTTGTATTTTAGTTCGCTTTCTTTATATTTTCTTTCCGCCAGCCTGCGATCGGTGATATCACGCACAAAAGCGCAATTAAATTCTTGTTCACCAAAGCGGATATAATTAGCAACAATTTCTACAGGAATTAGCCGTCCATCTTTTGCCCGTTGCTCTGATTCAAACTTTAAGGTGCCAAGCCTCTGAAGTTCATTAAAATGATGATACCATCTTTCAGCATTGTAATAAGCATCCACATCAGTAATGCCCAACTTAAGCAATTCTTCACGTGTGTATCCCAGTAAAAGGCAAGCCGCCTCATTAACATTAACAATGCTGCTATCAGGCTTTATCCAGTAAAGTGCATCCGATGCGGCTTCTATGCTGCTTTGTACCAACATCAGAGTTTGTTCGACCTGCTCGCGATCAGTAACGTCCTTATCAAAAAAGTCTTTCATTGAATTATGCTTTTGCTGCAATTCCTGCAATTCAATTATGAGTTCTTCTTTCGATTTTTCATGGTTTTTAAAGGCAAGTTCTTTATTGACAATGATTAATTCTGCAGCACGTTTCCCATTTTCTTCGTTTTGAAATACATTTTTTTTATTGGAATATATTAATTCTGATTCAAGATTTTTTACTATTGCTTTTAACGAGTTATTCTGTATCAGTAATTCCCCTAACTCTTTTGTAAGTTCTGGGTTGGTTTTATTTTTAATTTTCATAATAAATATTTTTTAATAATGACACTCCGTATGCGTTTATTTGGCATTGTCTAAAACGTTTCGTAGTGTATATATTCTCTCTATTAACTAGCGTCTATGCACTTATAAATAATCGAAGTTTTGCGCTTGCGGAAAGGTCGAGTTGAGGGAAAGGTTAAGATTTACTATCCAATAGACGAATGCTTTTACTCGGGTTACCGTTTAGAGCCAAGCGCAAAGATGGAGTGATATGCGAGTCTGATTTTCGAGATATGATGGATTGAACATCAGACAGATTGTCGCTATTGGGTTGCAATAGCGCGACTCAAATATAGTCATTTTTTTTTCAAAACATCAAAAGATTTTTTCATTTTCTAAATACCTTTTTTCAGTATAAGATGCAATAAAAAAAAACTCTAATTGTTTGAAAAATTAAGTATTAAACTTGTTTTTTAACGGTTTGTTATCTCTTTTTCAAGATTTTATATTCCTCGTAGCAGGAACTTATGGCGTCAAGAATTTGCAGGTCATTGGCGGTTTTCACAAAGGATTCCGAGTAATTGCATCGCCCTAGGATTTCGGCAATTTCGTTTTTGTCGACTCCCAGAAGTATCGAGATAGTTTCCCTGTCAAACTTTGATTCAAGAAGGTTTCGAACCGTGTCATCCTTCTTCATTTCCTTCAGCCTTTTGAGCTCTTTAGGTTTTTTACCAAAAAAATTATAAAGCATATCTGCTGGGTTGAAGATGGAACCCATCACTTTACCAAAGGCATTTGGCGAATATTCTCCGGCTTCATAACCTTCAGTCAATCCTGAAATACTGTAGCGGTAATTTTCTTTAATGGGAATTAATTTAGAATCAACTTCAAGATAACCTGTTAGATTATAGGGTCTAATGATTATTTCGTCTAGGGCATATGCTTTTTCGGTAAGATGTATTGTAGTGGGTTTGGTTTTTATCCAGTCGTTGGTGACCTTGATTTTCAAGGATTGAAACCCTAAAATAGAAATATGTAAAGTGTCGTTTGCCGAAACTTCAATTTCAAAATAGCCTCTGTCGTTTGTAGTTGCTCCTTTGACTTTATTGATATTAATGATATTGACATTCGCTAAGGGAAATTTTGTATTGTCATTAATTATGGTTCCGGAAACTTTTTGGACAGGCTCTAAAACTTGTGCAAAAGCATTAAGAGATGCTAATAAAAAGAAGAAAACTACAAAATATTTCATAAACTTATTTAAAACTTTAAAAGTAATAAAACGGGATTAAATATTTTGTAGTTTCAGTATAATTATAAGAAAATTAACAGAATGTGTTAACTTCTTCTTGGTCTTTTTTCTCTTGGTGTGTCACCAAAGCTTTCAGAACGTCTTGCCGGTCTTTCTGATGAACCTCCGTCGCGTCTTGGAGATTCTGATGATCTAGATGATCTGTCTGAAAAGCCTCCAGTTCTTGGGGTTGCACTTCTTGATTCGCTTCTTCCGCCAAAACCGCCTTCTCTGGGAGCTGAGCTTCTGTCACTTCTAAATCCTCCAGCACCCTCTCGTCTTGGAGCAAAACTGCCTTCTCTTCTTGGAGCTGAACTTCTTTCACCGCCTGAACGACCTGCGCCAAAACCACCACCAGAACTTCTTCCGTTATGATCGCGTCTTCCTCCACCGTCATTTTTAGAAATTTCAACATTGATTCTACGTCCTTCTAATTGCACGTTGTTCAATATTTCCATTACTTTATCTGTATGTTCAGGATCTGTGTTAAAGAAAGAAAAACCTTCTTTTACATCGACTTTGAAAACGTCATCACGACCAAGGTCTAATGTTTCTTTCAAATAATCTTTCAATGACATCCAGTCGAAATTATCCCTTGATCCAATGTTTACAAAATATCTAGTAGCACCGCCATTGTTGTTTTCTCTTGGTGTACTATCTCTGTCTTCACGTCTTTCAGAACCTGATGATTGAGAAGAAATATCTCTTGTTTTTTTGTAATAATTAATAAATCGGTTAAATTCTACCGAAACCATTTTCTTGATCAATTCTTCTTTTGATAATCCTTCAAGAACATTGTTGATTGCTGGTAAATAGTTGTCAATTTCGTGATCAACTTCCGTGTCTTTAATTTTGTTAGCTAAGTGCAACAATTGAATTTCACAAATTTCGATTCCAGAAGGAATCGTTTTTTCTTCGAATTTCTGTTTGATGATTCTTTCGATAGCAGAAATCTTGCGGATTTCACTTTTGGTTACAATAACAATTGAAGTTCCCAATTTTCCTGCCCGACCTGTACGACCAGAGCGGTGATTATATGTTTCTATTTCGTCTGGCAACTGATAGTTTACTACGTGAGTAATATTGTCAACGTCAATTCCACGAGCAGCTACATCAGTAGCAACAAGCATTTGGATTTGTCTTCCTCTAAAAGATTTCATTACACCATCACGTTGAGCCTGAGATAAATCTCCGTGCAAAGCGGCAGCGCTGTAGCCATCTTCAATTAATTTTTCGGCAACAGCTTGTGTATCACGTTTTGTTCTACAAAAAACTACTGAGAAAATATCTGGATTAGCATCAGCTAAACGTTTCAAAGCTTCGTAACGGTCACGGGCATTTACCAAGTAAAATTCGTGTGAAACCGTTGCTGAACCTGAATTTTTAGCACCAACAGTAATTTCTAACGGATTGTGCATAAATTGTTTCGCAATTCGGGCTACTTCTGCTGGCATAGTGGCCGAGAATAACCAAGTGCTTTTTTCGTCCGGAGTTGTCGAAAGGATGTTTACAATGTCTTCGTAGAAACCCATATTCAACATTTCGTCTGCTTCGTCAAGAATACAATAATTAATTTGAGTAATGTTTACTAATCCTCTGTTAATCATGTCCTGCATTCTGCCTGGAGTAGCGACAATAATTTGCGCGCCTCTTTTGATGTCTCTAGCCTGTTCTGTAATACTCGCACCACCATAAACTGCCACTACATTAATACCTTTTTCGTATTTTGAGTAGTTTTTAATCTCGTTTGTAATCTGCAAGCATAGTTCGCGAGTAGGTGATAAAATTAACGCCTGTGTATTTCTGTTGTTGGCATCAATTTTTTGAATGACTGGAAAACCGAAAGCTGCCGTTTTCCCTGTCCCTGTCTGAGCCAACGCAACTAAATCAATGTCTTGTTCCAATAATAGGGGAATCGCTTTCTCCTGTACTTCGGTCGGATTCTCAAATCCTAGATCGATAATCGCACGTTGTAGCGATTCACTCAATCCTAATTGTTCAAATTT
>CAIOTL010000249.1 GCA_903861155.1 uncultured Bacteroidota bacterium | reverse complement strand
TGAAAAAACAATAGAAAATTATAAATAACAATGCTAATAAACCAACAATAACTAATGTGGTAATAAAATACTCTTTGTCATATTCCTTTCCATCTTGTCTACCAAAAAAGTAAAAAACAGAAAAAACAATTAACAAGTATTCCAAAATTATTGAAACAATAATTAAGCCCAAATATACAAAAGAAAACACTGTTTTATTTTTCATTTTTCTAATGATTTATCTCCGCTCTACAAAGTCTCCAACCCTTACATCGACAAATTTTTAAACCCAAACCCTAATAATCAAAATACATATTAAACACATCCGAACGAATTCCTATACTAAACCAAGAAGTACTTTCCTTGAAGGTCGTCAAAGTGTTTTGTGTTGGGTCGAAATTCCTGTAGATAAAACTGCCGAAAAACTTCAAGTTCGTCATTGGATTCACCAAATATCCTGCCTGCAAATCGGCAATGAAAATACTGGCTCTATTACCCTGTCCTACTATTAATCCTGAATCATAAGGCCTATTCTGATTATAATTTACATAGATATTACCTCCATAATTATAGCTGTTTTGTGCCGTATCAAAATCCAACCCACGAACGCCATACGTTATTTTGGCGTCAGCAAAAAGTCTGCCTTTGTGATATCGAGCAATGGCAATAAATTCTTCAAAATTTCCGCCCCATTGATGACCCATACTTTGATCCGTGTTCCCATAATTGGTAAGGGGATCACTATGCGAATAGACATAAGGCCTTACATAGTTGAGTTCTAACTGCAACAACAAATTGTCAACATGAAAAGCGTTGTAATATTTATAACCTAATTGGTAACCAAATTTATTTTTCCAGCTTCCGTTTCCTTTTGCAACTTCGGCAAGAGAAAATTCATCCACAAGAAATTGACCGTAAAAATTCATCCGATTGTTCAATTTGTATTTAGAAGTCAGTCCCAAAACCGCATTACTACTTCTTCCAGAGGAAGTAAACTCAACGGTACGGTAAAAAATAATTGGATTCACAAAATTCATGTCAAATCCCCTATTATTGGTATTAGCCCAGACTACTGACTCGAAAAAACCGAGGTTCAATCGATTCGTCACGTTCAAACTCAAATAGTGATTCGCCATAAATTTAGTAGCGAACGTTTCATTGACGGTAACTTCAGGTCTTACGTCTTGAAGCCACATATAGGTATTAGTGTATTTTATTTTCCAAAAATTTGTATTGATTTTGACGTAAGGATAGGGACTTGCTCCGTCACTTTCCAACAAGGAACGGTACCCGTCACCGATGAAATTTCTACCATAACCCAGTTGCAAATCAATAAATTTATTGGCCGTATAGGTAATGTTTGCATCCGCCGAAGGAAAATCAAAAGCATTGATTCTGTACCTTTTTGCCATTCCAATTCCCGGAATAATCGCCGGATTTCCTCCAGCCGGTTGCATGGATTCGGCATATCGATTGTAATAATCGGCAAATCGGCCCTGACTTTCAAAAACCGTGGCCGTGAAATTAAGCTGGGAACCCAGTCCACCTCGGAAATTGAGTCCGCGCGTGTTTACAAAAGTGCTGACTTTCTTATTTCCGGTTGCTTTCCCTCCTTCTAAATCTAAAATGGGATTTAAGGCAAACCAATAGACGTCGCCTTGAATTTCCGCCAAATTATCATTCCATATTTTTCTTTCCCACCAACCCGTAGCCACTTTTTTGAGCTTTTCGTTTTCCGCAGCAAGGTTGTAATATTTTGATACCTCGGCATAAGTATATGGTTTCGATGCTGTATGATTGTTGGCCCCCATCTGATTCATGACAGCGTCAAAATGAGCATAATAACTATGCGAAAACGGAATGTTCAAATGGCTTTCGAACTCTGGATTATTATATTTTTTATCTATAATACTATCCAATTCGGTAAGTTTGGCAATGTGGTTTACGCTGTTTTCATAATTTTCCTGTGTTTCCGTATTAATTGTACCCGGACTTTTTAAAGGAATTGAAATGGTAATGTTGTATTTGGAATAAGTCGGATCTCCATTATAAGTTGCTGGTTGAATTATTGGAAATTTTTCAAAAACCCTTTTGGTTTCCTGAACCAATGTTTCATCTCCGGCATTGACATAAATAACTTTGAAAACACCTTTGCTATTGACTTCGAAAAGCACCTTTATTTTCCCTTGAAATTTGTCTTGAACAAGATTTTCGGGAACTACGAAATTTTGGAATATGAAATCTTGCACCTTATCGTAGAAACAAATTTCCAATTCTTTGAGCTGAGATTTTTCGCAGTTCGAAAAAACAGGAAATCGCTCGGCAGAAATACCCAATTGTTTCGAAGCATTATTTGCATCTTGTGCAAAAGCAACGAAAGTGCAAAGAGATAAGTGTAATATCAGCAATCCTTTTTTCATGTTTTTTTTATTATATTTAGTATTCTCTTTCTGTTTTTTGACCGTCGGCAATTGCTTTTGCACCTGAAGTGCCAATTCGTTTTACGCCCAACCGAATCATTTCGATGGCTTCATCATACGATCTCACTCCGCCAGCAGCTTTTACCGGAAGTGGCGAGGCATTATCGAGCATCATGATTATAGAGGAAACAGTCGCGCCATTCGTAAGATTGTTTTCAGTTTTGTAAAATCCAGTTGACGATTTCACAAAAACCGACGCATAATTTTCTTCCTTGAAATTCGAAATAACGATCTTTTTTATCAAAGCCGACAACTGCATAATTTGTTTATCGTTGAGTGCTGCCACCTCGATAATCCATTTTACTACTTTATTGGAAGCTAAACCCATTTGGGTACATTTCAGGATTTCTTCTTTGACTAAATCCAGGTTTCCTTTCTTGAAAGCTTCATAATTACAAACGAAATCAAGATCATCTACTCCATTAAGAATGGCCAGATTTGCTTCCGCTAGTTTGACTTCGAGTCCTGATTTTCCTTGCGGAAAATCGATTACCGTTCCTATTTGAACGTTAGAATTAGCAGCATTTACCATTTTGATTGCCAAAGAAACCATGTCAGGACGAATCATAATCAGTTTAAAATGTTCATCAATAGCTTCTTGAATAAACTTTTTGACAATTATGATATTTTCGGCTTCGGTGAGTCCCGCCTGATAAGGCGTTTTCAAATAAGTCGAATCTAAGTATTGCTTGATATTCATCTGGTTCTAAACTTTATAATTACTCTTAATTCGCAGTATTTATGTTGTTCTTTGGCTGTATTTATCCAGCAAAATAATCCCGATAACAGCTAAGGTTGCGCCTGTCACATTTGCCAAAACATCAAACACATCAGCCGTTCTGGTTGTGGTACACAACCATTGAAGTATTTCGACTAAAATTCCAAAAAAAACAGAAAACATAAACGAAACGACCAATGGTTTGGTAATTGTTGAGCTATTCATTCTCTTTTTAAAAACCAAATACCAAAGTGTTGTAAACACGAAATGGAAAAAGGCGTGAACTACTTTGTCCAAGTTTTGCATGTTAACTTGAGGTAAATCACTCGATTTTACCAAACACAAAAACAAAATTATTCCGGTCCAGGTTATGGCCAGCCAAAAAAATACCTGTCTAAGCACCTATCAGTTCTTTATAGGATTCGCTTGAAAGTAGGGAATCCAGTTCGTCTAAATTTGACACTTTTACTTTTATCATCCATCCTGCACCATACGGATCTGTGTTTACGCTTTCAGGTTTACTTTCAAGAGCATCATTAAACTCGATAATTTCGCCAGACAAAGGAAGAAACAAATCGGAAACCGTTTTTACGGCTTCAACAGTTCCAAAAACCTCGTCTTTTTCTAGAGTTTGATCTAAAGTTTCTACTTCAACATAAACAATGTCGCCTAATTCTTTTTGAGCAAAATGGGTGATTCCCACTATTGCAATATCGCCATCAAGGCTAACCCATTCGTGATCTTTTGTGTACTTTAAATTTACTGGAATATTCATATAAATTGATATTAATAATTAAAAATATTATGCGACAAATGTAATACAATCTTCTGTAGAGATAGTGTTATGAGAAATAAAAATTAATTTCCAAAATTATATCGTAGCGTAAATCCAGATCGAATGTTTGTCATAGGAAAAGAAGTAGAAATAACCGCTTGCGAAAAAGAATGATCGTAATAGAAAAGGATTGTCAGGTTTTTGCTGAAAGAATAATCGGCAGAAAGTTTTAAAGACCAAAAATTTTGTCCTCCGGCCAGTTGATTGTTGTTGTAATCTAAATATCGAACGATGGTTTGATTATTTCGATAGGAAACGTCAGCTTTCAAGTTGATGTCACTTTTTATGATACCGGTAGGACTATCGGCCATTTTAGAGGAAACTATAACGTCTTTAATTCGATATCCAAGTCCCACAACATATTCAATTCCTTTGACTTCGGTCAATAAATTATTGTCAAAACTCATCGATAATGCCCTATCCTTCTTGATTTCGGTGAGTATTTTCAAAGAATTTTTTAATTCGAAATCCATTCTAATAAGTGGATTAAATTGCTCGACCAAGTTGATATTGGACATAATGGTTTTATTGAGGAAATTACCGCTTAAATCAACTCCTGTTGGGTTTTTATCATAATCGAAATTAGATCTAAAAGAATTAATGGTATAAGAAGCCCTATAATTATGCTGTAAAGAAAACCGTTTGAAATTATTTTTGAAAAATTCATAACGCATCAATCCATTGTATTTTAGGGACCAGTTTGGCAACGGAAAACTTCTGAAAATTCCAAGAGAAACGCTAGAGGCACTTGTTCCGGTATAGGCCGCTAGGAAGGCTGGCAACAATACCGCCTGGTTGCTTTTACCGTAACCTAGTGGAAATCCATCTGAATCTAATTTGACAGGATTGGTGATATCGATTCCTCGCTGAGTTGCCAATCGATTTGCAACTATCAACCTATCGTTTCTGAAATTATCAAATGCCGTAGATGAATTTTGATCACTTGTCAAAAATGCCGTTTTTATTAAAACCGTAGAAATGGAAAAAAGGCCATAACTATAAGGGGATTGCGGATTGTAAACCCCATTAGAAACATTAAATTGTTCCGAAAAATTATCGGAATAAGATCTGTCCATTGTCAAATCAATTTTCAAATCAGGAAACAAATCCATGTTTGCTGTAGCCTTAAAAATTTTGTTAGTTACTTGAGTGAAATTTTGGTTAAATTCAGGATAATTGGTAAGCCATCCGTTTTTGGCAGCCTCATATCTCACATCGTCTTGACTTCCGAAAATAAATCCCATCGAAGGTTTTGACGATCCCAGAAATCCAACGCTTTGTGTATATCCTGGCAAAACAGTTCCGCTGTTTTGGGTATAATTTGCTTGAATATTTTTCACGCTGGTCAAAACACCTAATAAACCATCTAAAAATACATTGTTTTTTGGAGCTGGCGCATTTTTTGCCTTTACTACTTTTTCACCTGGTTTGGGAGCAGCTACTTTTGGTGTTAATTCCGATTTGTTTTTGTTTTTTGAAAGTCCTATGTATTTATAAAAAGAATCCATATTAAGGGTTGCATTCAAATTATGAGAGGCTGAGTTTTGAACGGTATTCCCAAGATCATAAGCATTTCCTCCAATATTTATTTGTGACAATGCCGTTGATGTTCTCTGCCAATTATAGTTTCCTGTATAAGAATAATTAGCTTTTACGAAACTAAATATTGGGATTTTATTGATTGGTAACTCGTAATTTAACACTAATTGTTGCATGTGTTGATTAGGATCTCCAATATCCCAGTAACTATCCCATATCGTGAAGCTATCTATTGGCACGTTATCTTTGTTCATATAATTTTTCACAATATTACTCGAAGATGCCGTATAATTTAATTTCAAGGATTTTGTCAAATTAAAATTAACCCCGTATTGATAATTAAAGGCAAAATTTCTTCGATACATGGGATCAAGACCGATTCCGGCAACTTCAACTTGTCTAAACTGTTGACGGTTGTATTGTCTGAGGATATTGGCATTAAAGGAAATATTTGAAGGCAGGTAATCAAAGTTTAGATCACTTAGCATTTTCCAATAACTACTTTTTTTCATAAACTTCGTTTTCTTAAACGGCTCAATTGATTTTGGCTTAAAAGTATAAGCATAATCAAGAGATGTGCTTGCCTGCTGATCTTTGTATTGATCAATCTCGAAATCATGGCGCTGCACCTCGTTATAGGACTGGGAAAAAGTGAAATTTTCTGGATCGTATATGTTTTGTTTTTGATCTGATTTCCTTTGTTTTCTAACCCCAATAAAGTTGATGCTTCTGAGTCTTGTATAATCGATTGCCCTATTCGTAAGAAAATTTCTTTGTGCTTGGCTGGGAGTATTATCCAATAACTGTTGCAATTTTATGTCTTGACTAAAAGGATCGTATTCAGGAGTGATGATTGTTTCTCCAATAGCATAATTAAAGGGCAAATTAACTCTCCATTTAGGTGGTAATAATTTACCTAGATTTACATTTGTTACTATATTATATTGTTTAGTGTCATTGCGGCTTCTCTCGTTTGGCCCTTGTTCCAATGTTCCAAAACCGATGGTGCTTTTCTTTCCTGTGGCCGAAACGGTGGCAAAATCGGCAAAATTCGAATCTACATTCAACAGGGCGGCCATTCCTCCGCTGTTATCCATGTCGGCAACACGAAGCTCGTCAAACCAAACCTCTCCTTTTAAATCTTGATGCGGTGCATTACTTTTTACGCCTAACATCAAATCACGAACGAGTCCAAAATCAGGATTTCCTTTAACGCCAAGTCTCAATTTATTGGGTTTCCCTGATAAAGTTGGATCGAGTTCATCTTCATATTGATAATAAATTCCATCTAGCGGCAATGCACTTGGAACAATACCTTTTGACTTAATTTTCAATGCTGTCAACAACGACAATGACAAATCGATATCATTATCGGCCGGCCAAACCGCTTCGGCGCTTAAAGGAGTACAATTAGTAGCTGATGTCCCCGAGGGTACAGTTACTTTTAATGGTATTTCTATCTGGTAAAAGTTATCCGTGAAGTCATTTCCGAAACGGATAAACCCATACAATTGATTATCTCGAAGAGCAATTTCATTTGGCAATGATTCAGCATGTAGAAACATTTTCAGTTTCTTGAATTGTCGCATATCTACGCTTACATTTTTAAAAACCGCTCTTGAGTCATTTGGTTGAAGTCCAGTACCAGAAATACGCAACGATAATGATTGCTCGTTTTGGTTGATAATGGTATTGTTGTTATATAATTGTTCGCGTTGCACTCCGGGTGGAATAATGTAATTGATGGGACATTTTTTGTCGTTTTCTTGAACATTTACAGCCAAAACATCAAGAATTGTTCCTTTGTCGACTACGGGAACATTTGCAGGATCAAGTGTTTGCGTGTAACTTCTCCAATCTCCTCTTACCAAATCCAGAGAACCGAATCGAACCGTTACTTCACTACTGAAACCCGTCATAAACATTCTCATGAAACGAATGGATGTAAAATCAGAAATGTCTCCAATAGTGTTTTCGGGTTTGAAAATAGGAATTTTAAATTGAATCCATTTGGCATCAGTTATTGAACCATTGGGCAAAGTCACTTGGGTATTTCTAATATCGGTGATGTAGTTTTGTCCAACGGTCATATTTGGCTTCATATCAATACTATATTCATAATAGCTATTGATAGTATTCATGGTATTGTCCCTGTTTATATCTTCTACATCGGGAAGAGTTGTAGAACCTCTATTGGGATCATTGATGTCAACTGGGGAATTTCCCTCTACACCATTGTAGTTTTTATATCGATCCAAAATTCCTCCGGTGGTATTCAAATAATAGGTGTAATCATCTGCCGCAGGATCTTTTTCGGATGCATAATTAGTATAAACGGCTCCTTCATCAGCGTCAGCTAAACCATCTAAACCAATATCTTGATTTTTCCGATTGGTGGCATTGGCATCAAAAGCATAAATTAAAGATTGCGAAGCGGGAACATTTCCCCATATTGGTTGCGGATTTACCATTATTTGGCCTGGCCCTAGTCCGTTTTCATATTGCTTTCTTCCATCTTTTAATATATCCTCAGATATTTCGCCTAAATTGAAATAAATTTTACCCGTGTTTGCAGATGACGTACTTCCTGCTCCAACGTAAGGATCCAATGCCCAAAACTGGATATATTCTACGTTGCCTTGTTGAAAATTAGTCGAATTTAACGATCTCATAATCCCCCCGAAATTATCTTTGGGACTTAGATTTACATTCAAGTTATTATTATACGGACCTCTTTCAGTTGGAAAATAACTTAAATCCAAAGTATTTACAACTTGCGATTGTCCCACGGCAATATTGGTATTTGGATACAATTCTTCACTTAAAACTCTTCTGGTAGAATTCAACGACAAATCATCGTTAGAAATCCCAGTTGGTTTTTGCACGTAAAATATCGGGTCAATTGTGTACCAAGACAATTTGGCCCTTTTAAAACCATAACTCAAATCATTGGCACTTGCATTAAAATTATAACTGCTTAGTGGGTCATTCATTGGGGTTGACGCCAAGCTCCAGGCATAAGCCGAACGCATATCGATGGTAGATTGCGAACCTTCAAAATCATCTACGTAGATGGTTGATTCCCCTTGAAAACTATTTCCCTTGGGAGAATTCGGTTGCAAAAAGGCAATTTCGCCTCTTACCGATAGATTGGAAGGCACGTCTGTATCGATATTCGGTAATTTATTCACTAATCGGGTCAGGAAAGGAACTTCAGTAGAATAATTGGTATTAAAACCGAAGATGGTATTGTTCACCGATTCCTGTCCAAAACTAGATTTCTGGGTAAACGGTTGTTCGCTCAATTTTAAGAACGTGGCACCAATCGTGAATTTATCGGTGAATTTATGTTCAGCATTAACGCCATAAAAACGTTTGGTTTGCTGGCCAAAAACCGAATTGTTTTCTAATGAAACATTAATCGGCGTGTTCGAAGCTTGAAGCGAAGGATCGAGAATTTGAACTTTACCGAGCTGGTAATTCACGCTATAATCGATTCCTTCAACCAGTAGTCTTCCTCCGGCGGTAACAACTACCGAACCTCTTGGAACGTTGAAAGCGCCAATGGGTATGCCGTCGCTTCCGGTGGATTTGTATTTACCTCTTAAAAGAAACTTGTTTTTGTTGCTGTCTTGCAACGCCCCGGCTTGCGTGTTGCTATACATACTACGGAACACATATTTTTGTTGATTGGGGTTGTAGGTGGAAGCATCTTTGTAGATTTCTCCACCATTTGATAATTTAGAAAACAACGTTGCGCCAAAAGGCTCTTTGGTTGTAAATATTATTCTTCCGTTTTGGGCGTCTATCGTCAAACCTGGCAAAAAATCGAAAAAACCGTCACCTCCCACCTGGGGATCATTGTTAGAATTGAGTTTGTCTAAGTTGAAAACTTTCAACAAAGGAGTTTCGGCAATTTTGTTTTCTAGCAATGGATTTAAGGGAAAAGGAATTGGGTTTCCTGAAATATCTTTGGCTTCTGTGATGTAATTTAAAGGTGATGGATCGGTATAAAGAATATTAAACCTAAAATTGTCCTGTTTTATTTGATACGCTCCCGGAATTTGATAAATATTTTTCATCATCAGGTTCCAGACTGGATTTTTAACATTGGTCAAGCTACTTTTCAGCATTTTCAATATCAAACTTTGTGTTATGACAGCTTTCGTAGAAGGCGTATTGCCTGTTACAAGAGTCGCAGTTACTCCGTCACTCCCAAATTCCCCAACTTGATATACTTTGTCTCCAATGGTATATTGGTAGGCAACGGCAAGAATTTCGTCGCCAGCTAATCGTTGTTGCAAGGAAATATAACCTAATTGGGGATTAAACGTATATTCGTTTGCATCTAGTTTTCGGGCATTTTCCAGCTTGGAATAATCCTGACCTTCAGTTACGGTGGTATTAAATCCTGAATTAGAAGTTGCTATTTCACGTATATTGCTGTTCAATAAACCTGATCCAGCAACTATTTTTGCGGGATCATATTTATTGTTCGAATTGTCGGTAGGAGAATCGATTGGATTATTGAAAATACCGGTTGAAGGATCTAAAACTACCACTTCATTATCCAGCAAACCAGTTAATTGTGCCTCTCCTAAATCCTGTAGCGCAATAATATTCCGTAGATTGTTTCCCGTTGTGGTATTTATTATGGCTTTTTTATTGGTAACCCAAATCTCCAATCTAGTAATCTGAACCCTACTATCAATAAAAGGGTAATTTTTTAGTGCTGCATCGTATTTATTTCTAAAATATTGCGAAAGAAAAAAGTGTCTGTCGTTGTCATAATCAAGAGCATATATGTTGAAATCCTGAATCGTACCACCTCCTTGGGAAACAACACTTTTGGTCTGGGATTTTTGTTCCGAGTAAATTCCCGTAATGGTAGTTTTTCCAAATTTCAATTGGGCTTTAACCCCAAATAAACTCTGGGCACCTTTAATCAGAGTACTATTCAAGGGCATACTAATATTTCCGAATTCAATTTTTTGAATAATATCATCTTCTGATGGGGCATATTCAAGTTTGATCAAGTTTTGAAAAGCAAAGGTAGATTGTGTATCATAATTTATGTTTACGTTCAAACGAGTCCCAACCTTTCCTGTCAAACTCATACTTATCCTCTCGTTAAAATCAAAAGACATATTGGTTCTGTTCCTAGGCGAAAAAGAAGGATTATCCATTTTTGTGTAACGCCCCCCCAAATCCATTTCGACAAATCCAGTAGGTTTTATATCGATAGTATTGCTGCCAAAAACAGATTCAAATAGACCAGATTTTACATAATATCTTGGCAAAAGATCTTTTTTTGCTGCATCAGAACCGTCTTTTTTACCATCAATTGCATCAAGTTTTTTCTTGAAATAAGTACGCATAGATTCTTTCCGAACAAGGGCTTCATACTCTTTTGGAGTTAAAATAGCGGGATAGTTGACTGGAAATCCACCTATTGTACTAGTGTATACGTATCTGTCAATAATGGGATCGTAGCTATATGCAGAAAGAATGCTTTTGGGATCTTTGATTTGGATTTTTCCCGTTGAAACTCCAGTTTTGGTTGTATCCGCATCCACTTGTTTCACTTGGGCTTGAGAGACAAAACCACAAAATAAAACTAGTAAAATTATGCAAATTTTATAAACGAATCGGATATTTTTTAAGTACTGTATTTCCAACTTCTATAGGTTTTTTAAAGCTTGCTTAATAATATATTCCACTGAACCGTCCGGATTTTCTTTTATTATTTTTTCGACTACTCTTTCTGAAGTTTTTCGAACAAAACCTAAAACCTCCAAAGCAGATAACGCTTCATCTCTATTTGTATTGTTTTGCGACATCGAAACTTCGTCTAGATCGTACATTTTTAACATTTTATCCTTCAAATCAAGAACTACCCTTTGAGCAGTTTTGCTGCCAATTCCTTTTATAGATTGGATCGTGACGATGTCTCCTGAGGCAATCGCATTAGTAATTTGTTTTGGATCTAGCGAGGACAACATCGTTCTAGCAATGCTGGCGCCAATACCCGAAACAGACAACAACATTTTAAAAATTTCTCTTTCTGATTTTTCAACAAAGCCAAACAATGTATGCGAGTCTTCCTTAATTTGAACATATACGAATAACTTTACAAAATTGGCTGAAGGAAGTAAGGAAAATGTATGCAAGGAAATATTCACGTCATACCCAACGCCGCCACAATCAATAACGACTTGTGTTGGCGATTTTTCAACTAATTTCCCTTGCAAATGTGCTATCATATATTCATTATGTGTTTTCAAATATAATAAAACTAACATGAAATTTAATAAATTTATTCCAGTGCAGTCTCTGCGAAAAAAATTATTTTACTTATTTTACCTTTTTCTTCTCTTTTTCCTGAGCATCAATAACGGCAATCGCTGCCATATTTACCATTTCTTCGACGCTGGCTCCCAATTGAAATATATGAACCGGTTTTCCCATTCCTAGCATAATAGGCCCAATCGAGTCTACTTTATTTAATTCCTTCAAGAGTTTATAGGTAATGTTTGCCGCTTCAAGATTAGGAAAAACTAGGGTATTCACCTTTTTTCCTGCCAATTTTGAGAAAGGAAACTTGGCTTTCAACATATCATGATTTAAGGCAAAATCAGCCTGAATCTCGCCGTCAATAACCATATCAGGATGGTTTTTATGCAAGTAAGCAACTGCCTCTCGCACTTTTTCGGCACTTTCATTGGTCGAAGATCCAAAATTAGAAAAGGAGATCATTGCAATTACTGGTTCAATACCAAACATTTTGGCCGTATTTGCAGTCATAATAGCAATTTTAGCCAAATCATCTGCCGATGGATTTATGTTTATGGCAGTATCAGATAAAAACATTGGGCCGCGACCCGTCATCATCATATTCGTGGTAGCTATAAGTGAAACTCCTGGTGCTTTACCTATAAGTTGTAGCATTGGTTTTACCACCGAAGGATAACTTCTGGAATATCCCGTCACAAGTGCGTCAGCTTCACCTTCATTGACCATCATAGCGGCAAAATAGTTTCTTTCTCGCATTAAATTTTGTGCATCATATAACGAAATTCCACTTCTTTGTCTCGCCTTCCAATATGCTTTTGCAAATTTATTTCTTCTAGATTCCTCTTCATTAATTTTTGGATCGATAATATCGACGGCGGCGTCAAAACCAAGTTCTTTTTTCAATCCCAAAATAACTTCCTTTTTTCCTAATAAAACGGGAAAACCTATTCCTTCTTCAAACACGATTTGGGCTGCCTTGAGCACATCAATTTGATCAGCCTCGGAGAAAACAATTTTTTTAGGGTTCATTTTAGCTCTATTGATAATCAATCGAACCATTTTATTTTCATTTCCTAAACGCTCTAAAAGTTCCTCTTCGTACTTATTCCAATCTAGAATTGGATGTAAGGCAACACCCGACTCCATAGCCGCTCTTGCAACTGCTGGCGCGACAACGGTTATTAATCTTGGGTCAAATGGAGATGGAATTATATATTCTCGCCCAAAAACTAATTTGGTGGCGCCATATGCAATGTTAACTTGTTCTGGAACGTGTTCTTTAGCCAATGCGGCAAGTGCTCTAACGGCCGCCATTTTCATGGCTTCATTGATTTTAGTGGCTCGAACATCAAGCGCACCGCGGAAAATATAAGGAAATCCAAGTACGTTATTCACTTGGTTAGGATGATCTGAGCGACCTGTTGCCATAATCACATCTTTACGTGTTTCGACAGCAAGATTATAACCAATTTCTGGATCTGGATTTGCCATTGCAAAAACGATAGGATTTTTGGCCATTCCCAATAACATTTTTGGAGTCATAATGTCTCCTGATGACAGTCCCAAGAAAACATCTGCGTTTATTAATGCCTCTTCAAGACTTATTTGTTTTATGTCCTTGGCGTATTTTTGTTGCAAAGAAGATAATGAAGAATTGTCTTTTGTCAAAACTCCTTTGCTGTTAAACATTAATATATTTTCAAGTTTTACTCCAAGCAAAATATACATGTTAGCGCAAGCAAGAGCCGCTGAACCCGCCCCCGAAACTACTAATTTTACGTTTTCGGGTTTTTTGTCTGCCAATTCCAATGCATTCAACAAGGCCGCCGATGATATGATGGCGGTTCCATGCTGGTCATCGTGCATTACCGGAATATTCAATTCTTCGACCAATCTTCTTTCTATTTCGAAAGATTCTGGTGCCTTGATATCTTCCAAGTTAATTCCCCCAAAAGTTGGAGCTATGTTTTTGACTGTTTGTATAAATTCTTCAATGTCTTTGGTTCCAATTTCAATATCAAAAACATCAATTCCGGCAAAAATTTTAAACAATAATCCTTTCCCTTCCATTACTGGTTTTGAGGCTTCTGGTCCAATGTCTCCAAGCCCTAAAACAGCAGTTCCATTAGTAATTACAGCAACTAGATTTCCTTTTGCGGTATATTTGTATACATTGTTTAGGTCTTTTGCAATTTCGAGACAAGGCTCGGCAACACCCGGCGAATAAGCCAATGATAAGTCTCGTTGTGTTGCATGTTTCTTGGTGGGAACTACCTGAATTTTACCAGGTGTTGGCTTTGCATGATATAAAAGTGCTTCTTTTCTTTTGCTATTTTTGTCCATTGTTTTAAATTTTATTTGGAATTACAAAGATATAAGTCTTAGGTTAAAAAGGTAGCTTTTAAACTTTTCATTTTCGAAAAATCAATCCTTTTTTAATATAAAAAAATAGCCACATTAAGTTGTGGCTATTTCTAATTATTGATCGTTTTCTAATTTTATTGTGAAATATAAGAATCTAAATGTTTAATGGTTGCTTTTTGCATTTCGATTATAGCTTTCACCACGTCACTTATGGATATGATTCCAATAATAATCTCATTTTCAATGACTGGCAAATGCCTTACCCTTTTTGTATCCATCAATTCCATGCAATAATCCAAACTATCCGTTGGCTTAACGGTAACTACATCTTCCTCCATGATTTCATGAACAAATGTTTTTTTGGACGACTTTGCTTTTAAGGCAATTTTACGGGCATAATCTCTTTCGGATAAAATCCCCTTCAAAACACCCTTTTCTATTATTAGAATGGCTCCAATATTTTTTTCGCTCATTACTCCTAAAGCTTCATATACCGTGATTGTTGACAGTACTGAAAATACATCCTTCCCTTTTGTGCTTAATATTTGATTAACGGTCATAATGGATAATATTTAATTGAGTATAAAAATAAAAAAAAACAT
>CAIOTL010000248.1 GCA_903861155.1 uncultured Bacteroidota bacterium | reverse complement strand
TCTTTTTTATTAAATTACTCAAAAGCGTTAAGCATAATAAAAGTTAACAAAATGAGTTTCGAAATTTTGGCTAATTAGGAAAATATCCCTGGAATTACCGGGATGTTTTCGTTTGGAATACTTCCAAAATAGTTTTTCTTCCAACGGTTTTGGTAATAATATCTTTTTCTAAATCCCAACCTCGAGCCGGAGAATATTCGCGACCATACCAAATCATTTGAAGGTGCAAATCGTTCCAAATTTCTATTGGGAAAAGTCGTTTGGCATCTTTCTCAGTTTGAACCACATTTTTTCCATTAGATAAATTCCACCGATACATCAACCGGTGAATATGTGTGTCAACCGGAAATGCGGGAACACCAAAGGCTTGGGACATTACAACACTCGCGGTTTTGTGACCTACGGCTGGTAATTCCTCCAAACTTTCGAAACTTTTTGGAACTTTTCCTTCGTGTTTTTCAATCAAAATATGCGACAAACCGTGAATTCCTTTCGACTTCATTGGCGATAAACCACAAGGACGAATGATTGCTTTTATTTCCTCGACTGACATTTTGATCATATCATACGGATTATCCGCTTTGGCAAAAAGCAAGGGCGTAATTTGATTGACGCGAACATCAGTGCATTGTGCCGAAAGCAAAACGGCAATCAGCAAAGTGTATGGATCTTTGTGATTTAAAGGAATCGGGACATTGGGATACAATTCTTTTAACGTATTTATAACAAACGTTACACGTTCGGGTTTCGTCATTTTTGATTAAATTTGAGTCGTAAAGAAAAGCAATTTCAATGGCAATTACAATGTCATTAGGAAATTTGCAAAACTAAAATCTAAATTCTATATTCTAAAATTTAAAAAATGACAACATTAAAGAAAGGTGACAAAGCGCCTAGTTTTTCCGGACATGACCAAGACGGAAATCATCATAAATTAGCCGATTATAAAGGAAAAAAAGTAGTGGTTTTCTTTTATCCAAAAGCGAATACACCAGGATGCACTGCTGAAGCTTGCGATTTAAGCGATAATTTTGAACGTTTCCAAGCCAATAATTATGAACTTTTGGGCGTCAGTGCTGATACAGCTAAAGCTCAAGCTAAATTCAAGGAAAAATACAATTTCCCTTTTCCGTTATTGGCAGACGAAGATAAATCCGTGATTCAAGCTTTTGGGGTTTGGGGACCCAAAAAGTTTATGGGAAAAGAATATGACGGCATTCACAGAACTACATTCGTGATAAATGAAAATGGAATCATTGATGAAGTTATTTCCGATGTAAAAACGAAGGCTCACGCTGCCCAGATTTTGAAATAAGTAATAAATGAAAAAAGCCGATAAAAAATATGTTTTATCGGCTTTTTATGTAATCTGAAAGCGCTTATCTGAAATTTTGGTCTAATTACTTTTCTCTAATATTTCGGTTGGATTATATCCAAAAAGTTGCTTTTTTTTGATTATTTCGGCAACACCGGACGGCAACATAGATTCCCAACCTGGTTTGTTGTCACTGATCATTTTTAACACTTCGCGCGAGAAAACTTCCAAGTTTGCAGGATTAAAGTTTTTGATATCAACAACTTTTCCATTGAATTTGAAAAATTTATACAATTCCTTCATTCGAGGATGAACTCTTAATGTTTCGGAATTCATTATTTCTCCGTTTTTATCTATCATTGGATACAAGTATACTTTCATATCACGGTAAAATAATTTTCCGAAAGCTTCCAAAATTCCACCACTTAAATGGCGATAGTATTTTTCGTCAAAAATATCCACTAAATTATTAACTCCCATTGCCAATCCCATTCTAGCCTTGGTATATTTAGAAAAATATTCGACAACTTTATAATATTCCTGAAAATTTGAAATCATAACTGTTTGGCCAAGCGAACAAAGTAGTTCCGCTCGATCCATAAAATCTCTTTCATCAATTTCACCATCGGAACGCAAGTTGGACAACGTAATTTCAAAAATAACCAATGTGTTTTCAGCATCCACTTTATGCTCTTCTAAAAACATTTTTAAAGATTCTTTATACATATCCATATTCACTTTTGTAACAGGACGGAAACTTCCTCTTAAAGTGAGTATGTTTTTTTTGTACAATATAGCTGCAGGAAGGATGTTTTTACCTTCAGGATCAAATATAACGGCATCAGTCATCCCATTTTTTACCAATTGCAAACTCATTAAACGATTGTCAACATCAGCAAAACGTGGTCCCGAGAAGTTGATGGTATCTATTTCTAATTGGTCTTTGTCTAAATGGTCGTACAAATATCGTAACAGTCTTTTGGGGTCATTATATTTATAATAGGCACCATAAATTAAATTTACTCCAAGAACACCAAGGGTTTCTTGTTGCAATCGAACATCGGTTTCCTTGAATCGAATATGGAGAATAATTTCGTTATAGGCTTCGTCAGGTTCAATTTGATATCGAATGCCAACCCATCCATGCCCTTTGAATTGTTTGGCAAAATCAATAGTTGAAACGGTATTGGCGTAGGTAAAGAAAATTTTATTTGGATGTTTTTTTCTGCTTAATCTTTTTTCTATTAATTCTTCTTCATGTGTAAGCATTTTTTTGAGGCGACTTTCAGTAACATAACGCCCATCCTCCTCAACTCCATAAATGGAATCACTAAAGTCTTTATCATAAGCTGATGTCGCCTTTGCAATGGTCCCGGAAGAACCTCCAGCCCTGAAAAAATGCCTTACAGTTTCTTGCCCGGCACCAATTTCGGCAAAAGTTCCGTAAATGTTTTCGTTTAAATTAATACGCAGTGCTTTGTCTTTTATCGAAGGAATTTGTTCGATGACTTTATCACCTTTCAACTTTATTTCTGTATCCATTTCTTTTAAATAGGGCTTATTACTGCAAAGTTACTAAAATAGGTTTCTAATGAAAGAGAATTAATCCTATTTTTGTTAAATAATTTGTAAAAACCGTGCTAGATGAAAGTTTATTTTTTGGGAACAGGCACTTCACAAGGAATTCCCGTAATTGGCAGTAACCATTCTGTGTGTAAAAGCACTGATAATAAGGATAAAAGACTTCGAGTTTCGGTTTGGATTTCTTGGAAAAATCATTCTTTTGTAATCGATTGTGGCCCCGACTTTAGACAGCAAATGTTGATATCAAATTGTCAAAAAGTGGACGGAATTATATACACTCATGAGCACTCAGATCATACCGCTGGTTTAGACGATATTCGTCCTTTTAATTTCAAACAAGGCACGATCCCAATTTATGCACATCAGCGAGTAATCGAGAATCTAAAAAAACGATTTGACTATATTTTTGAAATCGAAAATAAATATCCGGGAGCGCCTTCAGTAAAAACAATTGAAGTAATCAACAATCATCCTTTTTCCATTGGGGACAAAATGGCAATTCCTATCAACGTGATGCACGGAAATCTTCAGGTTTTTGGTTACAGAATTGATGATTTTGCCTATTTGACTGACGTAAAAACTATTGAGAAATGTGAAATAGACAAATTAAAAAACTTAAAAGTTCTGGTTGTAAATGCCTTGCGTGAAGAACCTCACACGACGCATTTTAATTTGCAGGAAGCTTTAGATTTTATAACTTTAATTAAACCCGAAAAAACATATCTTACTCACATTAGCCATATTATGGGTTTCCACGACGAAGTGCAACAAAAACTTCCGAAGAACATTTATCTAGCTTATGACAATTTGGAAATCACAATTTAATCTCACTCAAAATGAAAAAATCCTTACAGCTTTATCTATTTATACTTGTGCTACTTTTGAATGTTTTCACCTATATGTATTTCAGCAAGGAACTAACTTTTGAACATAATCGATATGCAAATGCAGAGAAAAAATGGAAATACAACTTAAATTCCGCCAATAATAATCTGGCTGATGCCAATTATTTTTCTTTAGCAAAAAATGAAAATGCCCAAAATTATTTCAATCCTGATAATGCGACAAAAACGATCCAAATTGAAAAGTTGATTCCTTTTGTTACCGAAAAATTAATGGATTTTAATGCTAATCCCAAGGGGAATCCATACATTAGTCAAGATCAGATTGGAGCCAATAAATTCATCATCAACAAGGTGAGAATCTTGAATCATCGATGGATAATTGCCGATTTTAGCGACGGTGAATATTGGGGCGAAGTTTTATTGAAGTATTTTGTCAATGATAACGAAACGGTTTCTTTCGAAACAATTCAGTCGTTAATTTATCAGAAATAGTCTAATTCTGAAGCAACCAATTCTTGAAATCATAAAAATTTTGTGGAGAAACTCCGTGTCCAATCGGGTATTCTTTATAAGTCGTGTAAATCCCTAATTTATCCAAAAAAGGTTTTGCTTTTCGACCCCATTCCAACGGAATAACCTGGTCAACCGTACCGTGTGAAGCAAATATTTTTAGATTGGCAAACGAATTTTTCAAATAATTTTCTTCCAAAATTTCCTGATTGATGTAACCACTCATCGCTACCACTCTTTGTGCTTTTTCGGGATACGAAAGTGCTACGGCATAGCTTAAAATTGTGCCTTGGCTAAAACCAATTAATGTCACATTCCTGGCATCAATTGGATAGTTTTCGATTAATTCGTCAATAAAATGGGAAATCAAATCTCTCGAAATTCTTGCTTGATCATTATCCGAAAACTTGTTTTGATCGGCGTCAAAGTTGATAGAGTACCAAGCATAACTTCCGTATTGCATATTGTATGGAGCACGTACCGAAACAATATAATATTCGTCTGGAAGTTCGCTGGCAAAAGAAAATAAATCTTGCTCGTTACTGCCATAGCCGTGAAGCAATAGCAAAAGAGGATTTTTGTTCAATTTTATTTTCGGATCTCTAATGAGATATTCAAGTGATAATTTCATTTAACTAAGTTATTTTCACAAACCATTTTTGAAAATAATTTCCCAATAAAGGAATCGGTTTTGTTTCACCGTTTATGGCACTAAAAATTCCATAAGTCCATAAAACAGAGAGAAAAACCCACATCGAGATCGAAATCATTGGACTGTCAAAATTGCTGATTATCAATCCCAACGAAATAAAAGTAATCGATAAACCCAACGCTTGACGAATATGAAAGGAAGCAAACGAATTCTTGTTTTCAGAATTCATCGACATTGCAATGAAGACTCCAATGATTAAAATATAGCTTGTTATGGCGGCAGTTTTTCCCTTTTCGATGCTGTTCATTTATGAGTTTTTGTGGACCTTGCAGGTTTTTAAAACCTGTAAGGTCTGCATTTTAGTTTAAAATTAATTTCCCCTGATTGTAAATTCCATATACTTTTCCTTTCATTTCTATTTCAAGAAAAGCCGAATTTTTTGATTTCGACAAGATGTTTTCTTTGGCGAAAGTACTTTTTCCTTCAGGATTGAACAAGGTAATGTTTGCCTTTTCTCCTTCAATTATTGAAGTTTTATTTATTCCGAAAGTTGTTTTTCCAGCTGTCAATTTTTCGATTACCTTTTCTAAAGGCAAAACGGTTAACAATGCACCAAAAGCACTTTCTAAACCAATGGTTCCGTCTTTGGCCAAATCAAATTCCATTTTTTTATGTTCAATATCTATTGGATTGTGATCAGAAGTAATCATATCGATTGTATTATCGAGAATTCCGGCAATCAACGCTTTTCTGTCAGTTTCAGTTCTCAATGGCGGCGAAACTTTATATCTGGTATCGAAACCTTCTATTTTCTTATCGGTTAAAACCAAATGATGCACGGCAACACTGCAAGTTACGTTCAAACCTTTGGCTTTTGCTTCTTTGATTAGTTGTACGGATTTTGCAGTAGAAATTGTCGGAATGTGCAGTTTTCCGCCTGTGTATTCCAGTAGAAACAAGTTTCTGTCAATTTGTAATTCTTCAGCCAGATTCGGAATTCCTTTCAATCCCAGTTTTGTCGAAACCACGCTTTCATTAGCAACCCCACTTCCTTTTAGGTTCGACTCTTGTGAGAAAGCAATAATTAATCCGTCAAAATCTTGAACATATTGTAGGGCAATTTTTAGTAAATTGGCATTGTCCAAACTCTTGTTGTAATCTCCAAAAGCCACGGCTCCAGCATTTTTCATATCGAATAATTCGGTCATATCCTTGCATTCGCTATTTTTTGTCAAAGCGCCAATCGGAAAAAGTTGTGTAGCAAAACCATTGGCTTTGTTTTTTACAAAGTTAATTTGCGATTGATTGTCGATAATCGGGAAGGAGTTGGGTTGCAATGCAATGGCTGTAAAACCGCTTCGTGCGGCAACATTTAATCCGTTTGCAATGGTTTCCCGATCTTCAAAACCAGGTTCGCCAAGCGAAACGCTGCTGTCGAACCAACCTTGGGAAATATGTAGGTTATCGAGTTTAATTTCTTTCGAATTTTCTGAATTAGTCAGCGATTTTCCTATTTTTTTGATACTGCTATCAACAATTAAAAGGTCAACTGTTTTGTTGTGAAAAGGACTTTCGGAATCGATGATTTTTGCTTCCCTGATAATTATTTTCATAGTGCTTATTTAATTATTTGACTTTCGTTTCACTTCACGAATCGTATAATTGCCATTTCGATTGCTAGAAAAAGCAATGCAAATATAGCAAACCATTTCCATATTTGAATGTCGTTTTTGTTGGTTTTTAAAGTGTCGAAAACGGAGTTGATAGCATCGATTTTTTTATAATCGGAAAGCATATTTTCGTTAGCTTGATTCAAATCACTTTCGGTTCGATTATAGTTGAAACTGATGTTTTGCAGCCATTCTTTTTGTCTGTAAATCCTAAAGTTGCCCGCTTGCACCGGATAATCATTGAAGGTCAATTTCACCTTATTGTTCAGGATTTGTTGAATCGGAATAAATGTCTCCGTATCATTTTTGACATTCAAAATTTCGTCTTTGGACAAAGTTGCATCAACCAAAAACGGATTATTGTTGCCAATTGTGAGCGCATTTATTCCCTTATTTCGATTGTTGATTGCCATTTTAAAGAAGGTTGGCACGATCAGAGGCGATTGTTGAAAATTGGAATTCGCCAGATTGATTGGCGCAGCAAAAACATATACAGCCGAAATTGGATTGTTTATCGAAGTCAAAAAAGAGCTTTGGTCGTCATAATGCAAAGCAGCCGGCTTGGAACTTGAAATTCCGAAGGAATTTTTTGTTTTTGGATACTGAAAATTATCAATTTTGTTTTCGAAAACGCCGGAAAATAAAGGATGGTTGAAGTTGATTTTAGTCACCAATTTCTCCTTGTTTTCCAATGATTTGAATTGGAAAGAACCAAAATTCATCAGAAACTGATTCAGGTTTTCAACAGAATTTGTAGCCGAAGGAATTATCACCAAATTCCCGCCTTTTTCCACAAAAGAGTTCAAAGTCGTTTGCAACGCTTGCGGGACTTCGTCCAATTCGTTCAACACTATAGCATCTTGTTTTTCGAGCGAATTATAATCTAATGTTGCTATGGTAAAATTGCTGTAATTGAATTCATCGCTCGTGTAAATTCTAGAAATAAATTTGCTTTTTTCGGTTGTACCAATGCTGATTACGTTGCTTTTTTCGGGTTTTGAAATACTGAAATACAAGGTATTGTCATATTCCAAACCGTTGTCAGTGATGGAGGCATAGCCGTGGAAATCTTTTTTTGGAATGGTGAAATAAAGTGTTTTTTGCTTCGCCAGTTCGTTCCGATAATTACTGGGACTCGGGTTCTTGGTTTCTAATTTGGTCAAAGTCTTTGCAACCAGTTTATTTTGATTGTATAAAGCTACTGGAGTCTCCTTGGAATTTTCGCCATAAGCACTTAATTTTAGGCCAATTTCATAGAATTCGTCCAAAGTTTGATGAATGAAAACGCTATCAATGGAAACGTTATTTTTATGTTCCGCTTTCGGAATAATAAAATAGGTATTGAAACTTTTGTCGATGCTTTTTAGTTGTTTTGGTTCTAAACCAACCGCATCCGTAATCACGATAATATCTTTGTTAAATGCTAATTTTCGGGATTTTATTTTTGTCATGGCGCTTTCCAGTTGGAATGGAAAAGCACTGTATTTAAGATTTTGCAGTTCTTTTTGGATTGATTTTATATTGGTGTTCCAGAAAGTTTGGGAATTGGTAATCAGGGAAAAAGTTTGGTTTTCTGGCGTATTTTCGAGCAATTCTTGAACGGCTCTTTTTAGCAATTCACCTTTTTGACCTTTGGCTTGCATCGAAAAGGAATTGTCCAAAACGATATACATTTCGTTGTAGCTGTTTTTGGTGTCTTTGGCTTTGAAAAAAGGTTGCGCAAATGCGACAATGATACAGGATAACAATAATAAACGCGTGGCCAAAAGCAGCCATTTTTTAATTTTTGAACTCTTTCTGGTTTGAATGGAAAGTTCTTTCAGGAAGCGAACATTCGTGAAATATTCCTTTTTGAAACGGCGTAATTGAAACAAATGAACCAGAATTGGTATAACCAATAAGAAAAGGAAATAGAGGATTTCTGGATGTTTGAATTGCATTTTGTTATTGAGTTTGTCAAAAGTACGAATTTGCAAATAATTGTAAGTTCATATTATTGTATTTTTATGGAGTAACATTTAAAATCGTTAACAAAACCAAAATAGATTATTTACTTTTGCTTTTCAATAATATATTAATAAATATGAAAAAAATCTATATTCTTCTTTCCATTTTCGCTTTAGCTACATTGCAAGCACAGGAAAACAAGTTCAATTTATTAATTGGGACTTACACTAATAAATGCGAAAGCAAAGGAATTTATGTTTTTGAATTCGATTCAAATACTGGAGATTTCAATTTCAAAAATGCTACTGAAAATATAGTAAATCCTAGTTATTTTACGGTTTCCAATGACAATAGATTCGTTTATTCGGTAAACGAAAACGGTCCAAAAAGCACGATTAGCGCTTTTAAATTTGATTCCAAAACCGGAAAACTGGACTTCATCAATTCACAAGATTCAAAAGGTGCTGATCCTTGTTACATCATCAATGATGACAAAAATGTTATTGTAGCTAATTATTCTGGAGGAAACATTTCGATTTTTGGCAAAAATAGTGATGGCAGTTTAACTGAAACCAAACAAGTCGTGCAGCATTCAGGAAAAGGAATTAACGCCAAAAGACAAGAAAGTCCGCACGTTCATACGGTATATTTTACATCTGACAAAAAGTATATTTTGGCCAATGATTTAGGGACTGACAAGGTTTATGTGTATCAATATAATTTGAATTCCTCCAACGAAATTTTGAAACTTAAAAGCAGCTTCTCCGTTAAACCGGGAAGCGGTCCAAGGCATTTAACGTTCAGTAAAGATGGTAAGTTTGTCTACGTATTGCAGGAATTAGACGGCACGTTAACCACGTTTAGTTATTTCAATGGAATATTGAAAAAAGTGTCTGAAACCTCGATTGTGGCAAAAGATTTCAAAGGAGATATTGGTTCAGCGGATATTCATATTTCACCAGACGGAAAATTTATTTATGCCACAAATCGTGGTACAGCCAATGACATTTCGATTTACAAGATTTTAAAAAGCGGAAAATTAGAATTTGTGGAAAGAACCAGCACTTTGGGAAAAGGTCCTCGAAATTTCGCCATTGATCCAACAGGAAATTTCCTTTTGGTGGCACATCAATATACGAATGATATTGTAATTTTCAAAAGAGATAAAGTCACGGGAAGTCTTGCGGATACTCATAAAAGGATTGCTTTATGTTCTCCTGTTTGCTTGGCTTTCAGGAAGAACTAATCAATATTATTTTCTAATTCTTGTTTCATGATGAGTCTCAACGAAGTTTATCTAAGTAATATTCGAAGCAAACGAAAATAAACAATAAAAAAGTCTTATTTCTTCGATAACACTTTCGCTATCGCTTTTTCTGCTAATGGATTCATTACTTCGTATCCAGTTTTGTTGGGATGTACGCCATCATCAGAATAGGCAGACTTCAAACCTTTTCGACCATCCACCATGGCTGAATAATAATCGAGGTACAAAAACCCGTTTACATCGGCATATTTTTGTATCGTTTTGTTGAGTGTTACAATCTTTTCGGCGGGATATGAACCCAGATTCCAAGGAAAATTATAAGCGGGCAGCACCGAGCATAAAATGACCTTTATATGATTTGCCTGGGCCAGTTCAGCCATCGAAAAAACATTGTCGGTAATCATTTCCAATGTCGAAGGACCTGTATTGCTGGCAATGTCGTTGACGCCAGCCATAAGTATCACTAAAGAGGGTTTCAAAGTAATCACATCGGGTCTGAAACGAATTAGCATTTGCGGAGTTGTTTGTCCACTGATACCCCGATTCACGTATGGTTTTCCGGCAAAAAACTCGGGGTCAACGATAGACCAGAATTCGGTAATGGAATCTCCCATAAAGACGGTTCTTTTTTGTCCGGGTTCCAATGGTTGGAGAGAACCATTCTCTTTTTGGTATTTATTTAAATTTGCCCAGTCCTGAGCTTCCGTGTTTTGTCCCATAAATATTGATAAAAGGAGGATGAAGTAAATTGATCTTTTCATTTGAGATGTTTTTTTGTAGGTGGATTAAATAGATTTTTGAATCGAGCGACAGCATCACGAAAGTTTTCTGGATTGCAAAGCATTTCAGATTTTGAACCTGGTATCCAGCACACCAAACCTATTAAAAATCTCAATCAAACAAATCCGAAGATAGATAGCGATCACCACGGTCACAAATAATGGCAACTATTACTCCTGATTCCAGTTGGTTGGCTATTTTCAAAGCAACTGCCACAGAACCGCCACTGCTCATTCCTGCAAAAATGCCTTCCTCAAGAGCCAAACGTTTTGTCATTTTTCGTGCTTCTTTTTCGCTCACTTCAATGATTGTATCCACTTTCGATGCATCGAATATCTTGGGCAAATATTCTTGCGGCCATTTCCTGATTCCGGGTATTTGGGAACCGTTGCTCGGCTGTGCACCAATAATTTGGATGGCTGCATTTTTCTCTTTTAAGTAAGTTGAAGTTCCGATGATGGTTCCGGTAGTTCCCATTGCCGAAACAAAATGGGTTACGTTTCCTTCGGTATCATTCCAGATTTCTGGACCAGTGGATTTGTAATGCGCCTTCCAATTGTCGTCATTGGCAAACTGATTCAACATAATGTAACCTCCTTCGGCCACTTTTTTGTCGGCATAATCTCTGGAACCAATGATTCCTTCTTTTGCGGGAGTCAAAATAACGTTGGCACCATAAGCACGCATGGTTTGTGTACGTTCCTTTGTCGAATCTTCAGGAAGAACCAGTTCAATTTTGATATTGAATAATTGGGCAATCATGGCCAATGCAATTCCGGTGTTACCACTGGTGGCTTCAATGAGTTTGTCTCCTTTTTTAATGTCCCCTCTTTCGATTGCCGATGCAATCATGTTGTAAGCTGCGCGATCTTTCACGCTTCCCCCGGGATTATTTCCTTCGAGTTTCAATAAAAGTTTGACGTTTTTGTTTTTGACCATATTCACGGTTTCCACCAAAGGCGTATTCCCAATTAGGTCTAATAATTTTTGTGACTTCATATCTATTTTAACTCTTTTATTTTCACTTCGGTGGTGGTGGTATTGGTCACAATGGATTTGGCAGGAATGGATTTGGTTATCCAAGTATTTCCTCCAATAATGCTGTTTTTTCCAATGATGGTATCACCTCCAAGAATAGTGGCATTGGCATAAATGCAAACATTTTTCTCCACCGTGGGATGTCTTTTTGCATTTTTCATATCCTTGCTCACGCTCAAAGCTCCCAATGTTACTCCTTGGTACAGTTTTACGTGTTTTTCGATGACGGTGGTTTCTCCAATTACGATTCCTGTGGCGTGGTCAATAAAGAAAGGTGATGCAATTGTTGCACCTGCGTGAATGTCGGTTCCCGTGATTTGATGGGCATATTCGCTCATTAACCTTGAAAACAGCAACATATCTAAATGATATAATTCGTGGCTCAATCTATAAATAGCGATGGCGTAAAATCCAGGATAAGCCAGATACACTTCTTCTATACTGTTCGAAGCAGGGTCGTTTTCCAATATATATTCAGCATCCTGATTCAGCTTTTCGAGAACTGAAGGCAGTTTTTCAAGGAATTGGTTCCAAACACCATCGCATAATTCTTTCGGTTTTTTGCAAGATATTTTTGAAATTTCCGTGAACAAGGTTTCGAGTTCGTCAACGCTTTCGATCAACGAGGCATTGGCGTCAAACAAGGTATAGAAAAGTTTTTCCGTAAAACCTTGTACTTTTGTCTTGATTCCGTAATTGATGGAGGAATTACTCTTTAAAGCTGAAATATTTCGGATAATTATGTCTTTTGCCACGGTTTTAGATTTGAATAGTTATTTGAAAGCAGTAAAAGTAAGGTGTTTTTAGAAATTGCCGAAACGATTAAGTAAAAAACACAGGATGAAGACATAAAAAATAAAAGATGAATTATCTTTTATGCAAATCTGATTTTATAAATATGTAAATTAGCCAGTAAATTGATTTATTGGCTAATTTACATATTTATAAAATTAATTTCCTATTTTCTACTTTTTAGTTTTTGCCAATTTAAAACATCTTAAAAAATGAACAATCATAAACCAACAAATAAACTTTACCGCTTTTGGAAACTTCTCGGGCCGGGACTCGTGACAGGTGCGAGCGACGATGATCCTTCGGGAATTGCGACTTACTCACAGGCGGGTGCGGCTTATGGGCTTTCGACCTTGTGGACGGCACTAATTGGATGGCCACTTATGGATGCGATTCAAAAAATGTGTGCCAGAATAGGTTTGGTGACCTCTCAAGGTTTAGCCGGTGCTCTTAGAAATAATTATCCAAGACCCGTTTTGTATTTTATGATTTTGTTTAGTTTTCCAGCTATTGTAATGAATATAGGTGCCGATATCGCAGGAATGGGAGCAGTGGGGAATTTATTGTTTCCAACTATAGATGCCACTTTTTTTAGTGTTCTGTTTACCGTTGTGCTTTTGGGATTGATTATTTATTTGCCATACCAAAAAATCGCTTCAACGTTGAAATATCTATGTATCGTCATGTTGGTTTATTTTATTGTTCCTTTTTTGTACCATCAGGATTTTGCACTAATACTTAAAGCCACGTTCATTCCTTCTATTAAATTCGATAAAGATTTTATGGGTATTATTGTTGGTATTCTTGGAACCACTATTTCGCCTTACCTCTTTTTTTGGCAAGCGTCCGTGGAAGTGGAGGAAATGAACAAAAACAAAAGGCATCTGGTGGTAAACAAAAAAATAATTCATGAGATGACTGAAGATGTCGATTTTGGAATGTCTTTTTCCGGTTTTGTTATGTATTTCATCATTCTTACTACAGGTACAGTTCTTTACAATGGAGGAATTCATCAAATCGACACCGTAGAACAAGCAGCAATGGCGTTAAAGCCATTAGCAGGAAATCTAGCCTATCTTCTTTTTGCCATAGGAATAATTAGTACAGGATTAATAGCGATTCCTGTTCTAAGTGGTTCGCTTTCTTATATGATTGCCGAAACTTTTGGATGGGAACAAGGTCTTGACAAAAAATTCCACGAAGCTAAAGCATTTTATACGGTTATGGGTGTTTCCCTAATTTTAGGGTTGTCATTAAATTACATTGGTATTTCGCCAATAAAAGCCTTGATTTATGCCGCCATTCTTTATGGATTGACGGCTCCAGTTACAATCGCCATTATTCTTCATATTTCGAACAATAAAAAAATAATGAGAAAATATACTAATGGCAGGAAATCAAACATTCTGGGGTTTGCGGCGTTAATTATTATGACTGTCGCAGCATCAACTTTGTTATATTTACAGTTTACAACTGATTAGTTAGAAATAGAATAGGTTTGACAGGCAAAAAAGAGGTTTTCAATAAGCCTCTTTTTTAATATTAGCGAATATGATTTGCCATTTTTGCAGATGTGATTTTATAAAAAGGTACATTAGCATGCAAATTATTTTTTTCGAGTGCAAGTTACCCTTTTAGGATTGTATTTCTTTAGAGAAACAAGTTTGTGATTTTTGGGTTCTAATCAATTTAATCAAAACAATAAGATGGGTAATATGCTAAAAATAAAAAACAAACTTTCTCATTTTTTGAAAATTATCGGGCCTGGACTTGTGACAGGAGCAAGTGACGATGATCCTTCTGGTATAGCAACCTACTCACAGGCAGGAGCCGCTTATGGACTTTCGACACTTTGGACTGCGATAATTACATTCCCACTAATGGCTGCTATCCAGGAAATGTGTGCCAGAATTGGTATGGTCACTTCGCAAGGTTTGACGGGATCCCTTAAAGGTCATTACCCAAGGCCAGTTTTATATATAATGCTTTTGTTCAGCTTTCCTGCGATTGTAATGAATATCGGTGCCGATATTGCGGGAATGGGAGCGGTGGGAAATCTACTATTTCCTTCTATTGATGCCACTTATTTTTGCGTGGTTTTTACCATTATACTTTTAGGTTTAATTATCTATTTGCCTTATCAGAAAATTGCTTCAACACTAAAATATCTTTGTATTGTCATGTTGGTTTATTTTATTGTGCCCTTTTTATATAAACAGGATTTTGCGCAAATATTTAAAGACACATTTATACCGACTCTAAAATTTGATAAAAATTTTATGGGCATACTCGTTGGTATCCTTGGAACTACCATTTCTCCTTACCTTTTTTTTTGGCAAGCATCGGTAGAAGTGGAAGAAATGAATAAAAATAAAAAACATTTGATGGTGAATAAAAAGATAATTCATGATATGAAACAAGATGTTGATTTTGGAATGTTGCTTTCAAATTTAGTGATGTTCTTTATCATTCTAACCACCGGAACGGTTTTGTTTAATGGGGGTATTCACAAGATTGACACAGTGGAACAAGCCGCTATGGCGTTAAAACCATTGGCCGGAAATTTGGCATATTTGCTTTTTGCAATTGGTGTAATTGGGACTGGATTTTTGGCTATTCCCGTTTTGAGTGGTTCGCTTTCTTATATTGTAACCGAAACTTTTGGGTGGAAACAAGGTCTTGATAAAAAATTCCATGAAGCAAAAGCATTTTATGTTGTTATTGGAATCTCATTAATATTGGGCTTGTCTATGAATTATATTGGGTTTTCACCAATTAAGGCATTGATTTATACCGCCATCCTTTACGGATTGACTGCGCCGGTTTTAATCGCCATCATTCTCCATATTTCAAACAACAAAAAAGTGATGGGGAAATATACCAATGGCAGAACTTCAAATATTCTGGGTTTTGCGGCATTAATTCTTATGACGGCTGCTGCCCTAACCTTGATGTATTTGCAGTTTACGACTGATTAGAATTTTTGCATCTAATAAAAAGACATTAGGAGGTTTTATAAACATGATCCACAATCATAAAAAGTCTGGTTAGAATTGCCGTAACTTTGATTGGTTTTTGGTAATTGTTTCGTTTGTCGATAAAATGCAAACCAACAATTTCCTGGAAAATGAGTACGGAATAATTAGCGGGATACATCTCGAAAGCAGTTGTAAAGTCTCCTTCCAACAATAGCATGAAATCCCTTTGAAATCCGCATCCTAAACAATCAATGCCAAAGAGTGTCTTGCTCAAGCACGGAATCATGTAGTTTTCTAAATCCACTGTTTTTGTTTTTATAATTGTACAAAAATACAAGAAACCTTTTCAATAATAAATGGTATTGTTTTAAAGTTCATTACTTTTGAAATCCATTAGTTAAAGATATGAAAAAGATTATTATTCCAATAATGATTATTGCCATTGCAACTGCTTTTTACCAGGAACAAAAAGCCGATAAAAACGTCTATATAGTTTTAGTTGCTATCGGCGTATTTATGTTGGGGATGATGAAATTGAGTGCCAAAACCCCGAGTAAAAATATAGATAAAAAAGAAGAAAATGTTCAATAAAGGAGACAAGGTTTCGGTGCTGGATGAGGCCATAAATGGAGTGGTTTTTGAAGTCAAAGGAAATGAAATCGCGATAGAAACCGAGAATGGTTTTATGATGACGTTTGCGGTCAATGAGTTGCTTAAAGTAAACGATTCCAGTATCTTAATGGAGTCTATAAAAAGGATAAATATAGATGATATTGCCAAGGAAAAAGAAATTCCAAAAGCAAGAAGTTTCGTCAAGGAACGCAAAGATAAGCACGAAATTTCGGCACCGGAATTCGATTTGCACATCGAAAAATTGGTTACTAACAAGCGAGGAATGTCTAATTATGACATCCTGACTTTACAATCGGAAACAGCAAAGAGACACATCGAATTTGCCATTCGCAACCGCATTCCCAAAATTGTTTTTATCCACGGAGTTGGCGAAGGAATCCTGAAATCGGAACTTGATTTTTTGTTGGGACGGTATGATAATATTGCTTTCCAAGACGGTAATTATCAAAAATATGGACAAGGTGCAACCGAGGTTTTTATCAAGCAAAACAGCAGATAAGAACGAATTAGTTGGTCAATAAATCGCCATAAATATAAGCGTCTCCAAGGTTGAAACTGCTTCCTCCATTCGTCAAAGTTACATTTTTGAGAACAATAGTATGCTTAAAACCAGTTCCATTTGTAGTCGTGGTAACTTCGATAATACCACTAATACCCGAGACACCATTTGCGCCAACCCATTCTTCACTTATTGTTGGAAGTGTAGGAACCGGAGTTTTACAAAAATAATCTGGTGTTATTACTCCATTTGCATACAAGCGATAAAAAAGTGCATTTGTAGTTGAACTAATTAAACCTGTTCTTGGTGAATTTAAAGGAGTTACGGCGCTAGTAATCAAAGTAGGATCGATATTCAATGTCAAGGCTTCGCTGTTGGTATAATTATAGATTAAATTGGGAGTGTTGGAGGTGCATCTTTCCAGTGTTTTTTCAAAGAGAAATGGTAAAGTAGTTGCAGGTGTTACATAATCGCCAAAAGGGAAAGTTTGATACACTTGGGTTCCGTTACTTTTTGCAAAAGTGATGTTCGTGAAAACAATATTATGGTTATAACCCGTGATTGTTGTGCTGCCAGGAACTGTGCCCGGCTTGGTTACCGTGGTTGTAATTATTTGGATTGTTCCTGATGTTGCCGTCCATTGGTCAGATACGGTTGGAGTTGCTGGCGGAATGGAGTTGCAAATGTTGTCCGAAGTCAATATTCCATTATAAGAACGATATACCACTCGGTTTATCGAATTATCAATGTTAATAAGTATTGGTGTTCCCGGAACTGTTGGCTCATTTACAAAAACAGTGGTTGGAATTTGCATAATTAAGGCTTCTTGCGAATTTAGTTTATAGATGATATTGTTTGTGCTGCAACTTTGTGTCGCGACAGTACTAAAATCAATGTTTTGCACAGTTAAATTACCCTCATTGCAACCGTTTAATAACATCACAAAAAACAATAGGCTCAATACTCTTTTCATCTTAAATTATATTTGGGTCAAAAATAGTGAAAAAATGACAATTGATAGTAGAGAAATGACAATTGATATTTCATAACTTTGCGCCAATGAAAAAAATATATCTCGATAACGCCTCAACCACTCAGATTCGTCCCGAAGTTGTTCAGGAAATGATGAAAATATTGTTGGAAGATTACGGAAATCCTTCGTCAACACACAGTTTTGGGCGGAATTCCAAAAGTATTTTGGAACTTTCCAGAAAGAGCATCGCCATACAGTTGAACGCTTTAACACAGGAAATTATTTTCACTTCCTGTGGCACTGAAGCCAATAATTGGATTCTTCGATCGGCGGTAAGGGATTTAAAAGTAAAACGAATTATCACAAGTAAAATTGAGCATCACGCCGTTTTATCGACAGTTCAAGCTTTACAAAAAGAGTTTGTCATTCAAGTTGATTATGTTGCGATTAAGTCAAACGGAGAAATTGACCTCTCACATTTAGTCGATTTGCTTTTACAAGGACCCAAAACGTTAGTGAGTCTGATGCACGTGAACAATGAAATTGGAACTGCGCTTGATTTGGAAAAAGTGGGGCGAATTTGCGAGCAACATCATGCACTTTTTCATTCGGATATGGTACAATCCGTTGGTAAGTTAGAAATTGATTTAAAGCATTTGTCTATTGATTTTATGGTAGCCAGTGCGCATAAATTTCACGGACCAAAAGGTGTGGGATTTGCTTATGTCAAGAAAAATTCAGGATTGCAACCTTTATTTTACGGTGGCGAACAAGAAAAAGGCTTACGTCCCGGAACCGAATCGATACATCAAATTGCAGGAATGGCAAAGGCTTTGGAAATTTCATATATAAATTTGGAAACCGAAAGATCCCATATTTCTGAATTGAAAAACTATTTGATTGACCAACTTGAAATTGAATTTCCATCTTTTGTAATTAATGGAACTCCCGATGGAATTTATACTATTTTGAATGTTTTATTACCATTTTCTGAAGATAAAACAGCAATGATTTTGTTTAGTCTGGATATGAAAGGAATTGCTGTTTCTCGTGGCAGTGCCTGTCAATCGGGAAGTATTAAGCCATCTCATGTTTTGGCCGAAATGCTTTCGAACGAGGATTTGAAAAAACCAAGTTTGCGTATTTCTTTTAGCCATTTCAACACAAAAGAAGACATTGATTTGTTGGTTTTTGGTTTGAAGAGCATATAATTTAATTATCTAAATCTCTCCAGAATTTTTTTTGAAAGGATGCTTTTTCTGCATATTTATTCATTATTAATCGCGCTTTAAAAAAACATAATGTTGATTCCGCTCCTTGGTTAATATTGATATGCTTATCTTCCAGTCCATCATAAGACGCACCATTTTCGGGATTGTACATAATTTGCTTTAGGTGATTGTTCCCTAAAAACCAAAAGAAAGCTACTTCGAGTTGGTCTTTATATTTCATATTACCAGTAACTTGATAGAATAAATCTAAAGTGATAATTGTAGTAGCCACTTCGATTGGTTGTTCTCCATAAAACTCTCTTTCATTTTCTTTTTTGAACCAACCACGATTTGAGATTACTTTTATCTGGCCTTTCATGAAATAATGAGATAAAAGAAAATCAAAAGTAATGGTTGCAATTTTTAAATATTTCTTGTTTCCAGTTGCTAAATAACTGTATAACATTGCCTCAGGAATCACGTTATTTACATAAGTCATATAATCTTCGTACCAACACCAATTTTCTGCTGAATTAATATGGTAAAGATTCAGAATCTTATCTGCAAGTTGTTCTATCTGTAATTTTATTGTTTCTAATGGAGAAACTAAATGGTAGTTATAAAGTCCTTTTAAGGTATACGCTATAGCTCTTGGAGACGAAACTTGATGGATATTTTTATAAGCTTTTTCCCAGCAAGTTTCTGCCCTTTTCACAAAATCCAAGGAAAGAATTTCTTTTTGGGAAATCACATATCCTAAAGCCCATAAAGCTCTTCCGTTTGCATCTTCTAAATTTACTTCTAAATTTTGTTCTGTTAGCTTAAGGTCAATATCCCTATAATTGTCAAAAAATCCATCCTCACGCTGGATACCTTCTATAAAACTTAAATAAATGTTTGCCAACTTCAGGACGCTTTCATCTAGGTAAGAGGAATAATACATTGCCATATTTATCAACGCTCTTGAATTGTCATCTAGCGTATATCCTGATGATGGGTCTGGCTGGCTAAAGTTTGAAAATTGTAATATTCCAATATTTGTTGTAAGTTCTTTAATATGGTCTAATTTGATGGGAGGTAAATTAAATCTTAAATCTTCCTCTTTACTTGTTAATTCACCATATAATAATCCATATTTAATGGCTATATTTTCCCATGTTGTTGCGTGAGATTGTGAATAGGCATTTCTTCCCATTGAAAGGCATTCCTCTTTGTTTTCAATAAGTTTTAGAATTGCAATTTGAAACTCCGTGACATTGTCGAACTCGTTTAATAATATCCCAGTATTATCTTCAAGAGTTTCAACTGCGTGTGGAATTGGTGTTGAAATAACTGCACATCCACAACTCATGGCATAAGCAAATGTGCCGCTAACAGCCTGGTTTGGATTTTTGGAAGTAAATAAATAAATATCGGATAGGGTCAAATATTTTAACAATTGCTTCAATTCAAGGTATTCGTTGATAAAAAAAACATTATTTTCTAAATGAAGTTCTTTTACAATTTCTGTAAGCATATTGCGGTATTTTTCACCTTCTCTTTTGATGATTTCAGGATGTGTTTTCCCAATTACCATATAGATTACCTCGGGGTGTTTGGCTACAATTTCGGGCAAAGCATATAATACGGTTTCAATACCTTTATTTTCGCTAATCAATCCAAATGTTGACATCACTATTTTATCTGAGTAGTGATATTCTTTTTTTAATATTTCTTTTTGTTCCCAAAGTACGATATGGGTTCCGTGTGGTATTACTTTTATTTTTGAGATTTGACAACTATATTGGTTAATCAAAATCTCTTTGGATTTATTGGTGAGCACCACTATTTTGTTTGACAAATCTGCCAATGCACAAACTACTTTTTTTCTTTTTTTGTCTGGTTCCGGCAATATAGTATGAAAAACGGTAATAATAGGTTTGTTTAAAGCTAAAAGGAATGACAATAAATAATCTCCATATTCGCCACCATAGAGACCAAATTCGTGTTGAAAACAAACTAAACTAATATCTTTTCGTTCATTTATTTTCTCAGCAACCTGCCGATAATCTTCTATGAAAGAGGTAGATAAAACATAGGTTACCTCATTGTCATATTCAAAATTATTTTTTTCGTTTTGCAAGGCACAAATTTCAATAGGAAGTGTGTTACCAAATACTTTTTTTACAGAATTTACAATATCATTCGAAAAAGTCGCCAACCCACACTCTCGAGGTGGATAGGAACTCACAATTAACATTTTTATTGCTTTTTTAGCCTCCATCGTAAATGATTTTATGTTTGTATTCTCAGTTCTAAAAGTAATTCGTTTATGTCTAATTTTACGACAGCTATGTTCTCGTCTGCCACACCATAGTATATGTATAGGTCATTTCCAAACAAAGCTTGTCCGGACGGGAATACAACATTATTTACAGTGCCAACTCTTTCCCAAATTCTAGTTGGGGAAAAAAGAGGGTATTTTAGTCTTGATATTTCAATTTCAGGTTTGTCTAATTGTAATAAAGCGGCCATGGCGTGGTATGTTTTTCCTATTATTGTTTCTTGTACACCATGATATATTAATAACCAGCCATATTCAGTTTCAATGGGAGGTCCTCCAGCTCCAATGTAATTCACTTCAAAAAAACCTTTTGGATCCAGAACAATATAATCGGTAAGGTTTTTCAGGTAATCTTCCCAAAATGATTTGGTTAAATCTTTCCAATGGTCAAAATAGACAATCTGGATTCCTGGCCAAATGCGATGTAACAAAGCAAATTTCCCATTAATTTTTCTTGGAAAAAGTACCAAATCCTTATCTCTAAGTAATCTGAACTTGTCGGCAACTAATCCTATTTCGGCAAAAAGATTATACAGAAGCAAGTACTTTGGATTCAGTTCATCTTCATTTTTTCGGGTCACAAAGTCCTCATAATCCTGATAATTAACCTGTGGGGTAATTATCCCCTGTTTTTCAAAATGGATTAAATCTTTTGAGGTTGCAAGTGCCCCCAATGCATTGATGCCATCATAAGCAGTATAGGTTAAATAATAAATGTCATCAATTTTCACTATTCTAGCATCTTCAACTCCGTGTTTTTCGTATTCGAAATCAATTTCAATTAATGGTCGCTCCATTCTTTCTACTATATTGAAAGGACCATCTGATTTGGCATAACCAATTGTTGAGATGTTTCCAAATTCTACAGCTCTATAAAATAAATGCACGGTATTTCCCTCTTGGAAAACTCCCGGATTTAGTGTTCCATATTTTTCAAACGACTTTTCGGTGGGGCCAAGCAAAACACCAAGTTTTTCGATTGTAATCATAATTTGAAATATTGTTATTCATATTGTTTTTATCCCCCCACCCCCGAAATATCAAATCTATCAAGACTGTTTTTTAATTCGTTAAGCAATTCGTCTATGTTTATTTTTGCAACAGCCGTATGTTTATCTGCGGCACCGTAATAGATATAAAGATCTTCTCCGAATAAGGCGTGTCCCGTTGGAAAAACAACATTATTGACTTCACCTTCGATTTCCCATTGTTTGGTAGGAGAAAAGAGAGGTAAATTCAATCGTGCTATTTCAACTTTGGGGTTGTCTAATTGCAATAAAGCGGCCTTGGCGTGATAGATATGTCCTGTTGTTGTTTCATGTACGCCGTGGTATATTAATAACCAGCCATCAGCCGTTTCAATAGGAGGACCTCCTGCGCCAATGTAACTAACTTCGAAAATTCCCTTTGGATCAAGAACAATATAATCCTTAAGGTTTTCGATGTATTTTTTCCAAAATATATCGTTCAATTCACTCCACTGTTCAAAAAAAACAATCTGTATTCCAGGCCAGATACGGTGTAGCATGACAAATTTTCCTTTTATTTTTCTTGGAAAAAGTACCACATCTTTGTCTCTTATGAATCGTAACTTATCAGTAATTAGACCCATTTCTTGATGAAGCCTATAGTAATGATGGTATTTTGGATTTAATTTATTGCCATTGCAAAGCGCATAGCGTTCATAATCTTGATAGTTTATTTTTGGCGTAATTATTCCATGTTTTTTAAAAGTGACCAAATCTTTTGAAGTCGCGAGTGCTCCCATGGCATTTGAACCATCATAGGCCGTGTAAGTTATATAATATGTATCTTCAATTTTTACGATTCTTGCATCTTCAACCCCGCGACTTTCATAATCAAATTCCCGATTAATCAGGGGTTGGTCGTGTCTTTCGACAATGTTAAATGGACCTTCGGTTTTTGCGTAACCAATGGTTGAAATATTTCCGTTTTGTACTGCTCTGTATAAAATATGCACGGTGTTTCCTTCCTGGTAAATCCCAGGATTTAAAACGCCATTGTTTTCAAATTCTATATCAGTGGGACTAAGGATTATTCCGATTTTTTCTACTGTTATCATCGTTTTTGTTTTAAAAATTCAATGTTTTTTTAAATCATCATTATCTTTTTTATTCTCCTATGTCTCTTTTCGTGCTTGTCTTAATTCCAGAAGCAATCCATTCAATTTTACACTTGTCACGGCTATGAATTTGTTGGCCACGCCATAATAGATATAAATATCATTGTCGATTATGCTGTGACCTGTTGGGAACACCATATCACAAATCTGTCCTTTTTGCTGCAACAACTTTTGTGGCGAAAACAAAGGCATTTTTAATCTTGAAAGTACCCTTTTAGGGTTGTCAATGTCTAATAAAGCAGCCTTGATATGATGCCAAATTCCAGTTGGTGTTTCTTGTGCTCCATAATAAATTAACAACCAGCCTTCCTTAGTTTCGATAGGAACACAGCCCACACCAACATAATTTACTTCATAAATACCTTTGGGACCAAGAACAATTTGATCTATCAGGTTTTCGAAATATTCTTCCCAAAATGTCAGGTTTAAATCCTTGAAATCATCAAAATACACAATCTGGATTCCGGGATAAATACTAAGTAATAAAGCAAATTTCCCTTTTATTTTTCTTGGGAATAGTGCCAAAGCCCTGATTCTAAGAAATCGTAACGAGTCATTTCCCAATCCTATTTCTTTGAAGAGTTGGTAAAATAGATAGTATTTTGGATTCAGATCATTATAGCAAGAATTGATTAAGCAATCATATTCGTGATAAGTTATTCGAGGCGTAATTATTCCTTGTTTTTCGAAAGTGATTAAATCTTTCGAAGTCGCGAGTGCTCCCATTTTGTTCATTCCATCATAAGCAATGTAGGTCATATAGAAAGTATCGTCGATTTTCACGATTTTGGGATCTTCCATTCCCTCTTTTTCATAATCAAATTCTATGGAAATTAATGGCTGGTTTAATTTTTCGACTATTTTCAGCGGATCCGTGGTTTTTGCATAACCAATGGTGGAGAGATTTCCTTTTTGAATAGCTCGATATAAAAAATGCAAAGTGTTGCCATCCTGATAAACCCCAGGATTTAGTACCCCATTGTTTTCAAATTCATTGTTGGTGGGACTCAGTATTATTCCAAGTTTTTCTACTGCTATCATAACTCGATTGTTAATAATTCAATATTTTTAAATGTTTTTTTTTGATTCGTCACTAACTTTTTCTTTTTTTAGTTCCATAAGCAATTCGTTTATATCCATTTTTGCAACTGCAATTTGCTTATTTGCCGCTCCATAATAAATGTAGAGATCATTTCCGAACAAGGCGTGACCTGTTGGGAACACCACATTATCAACTTCTCCTTCTATTTCCCATTTTTTGGTGGGAGAAAATAGGGGATAAGTAAGTCTTGCTATTTCGATTTCAGGTTTATCTAGTTGAAGTAACGCGGCCTTAACATGGAACAAATTCCCCAAAGCCGTTTCTTGTACTCCATAATAAATCAATAGCCAACCCTCTTTTGTTTCGATAGGCGGACAGCCAACTCCGATATAATTTACTTCAAAAACACCTTTTGGATTTAGAACTATGTGTTCTGAAAGATTTCCTAGATAATTTTTCCAAAATGATTTTGTCAGATCTTTCCAATGATCAAAATACACAATCTGGATTCCTGGCCAAAGACTATGTAACATTACAAATTTCCCTCTTATTTTTTTTGGGAAAAACACTATATCTTTATCTGAGATTCCTCTGAACTGTTCTTCTGCTAATCCTAATTCTTTAAAAAACATGTAATTATCATGGTATTTTGGGTTTAGTTTATTCCCACATTTACGGATTAATTTTTCATATTCTCCATAATTTATTGGAGGAGTTATTGTTCCTTGTTTTTTAAAATGGATTAAATCCTTTGAAGTGGCAAGTGCTCCCATTGAGTTGACTCCATCATAAGCTGTGTAGGTTATATAGAAAATATCGTCAATTTTAACAATTCGGGCATCCTTAATACCTTTTTTCTCGAAGGCTAATTCAGGAGTTATTAACGGTTCAGTATTTCTCCCCACAACTTTATTTGGTCCATCGCTTTTTGCGTATCCAATCGTGGAATAGTTTCCTTTTTGGTCCGCTCTATATAAAATGTGTATTGTGTTTCCTTCCTGATAAATCCCCGGATTTGACACACCATTGTTCTCAAACTCTTTTTTTGAAGGAGTGAGAATAATGCCGTATTTTTCTACTTTAATCATAATTTAAGTTTTAATAGTTTTAAACATTTTATACAGTCTACTTTTAATTTTCTTCTGTATTGGCAGATTTTGCCTTTGCTTTCTCTTGTTTTCTAAAATAACCACGAAACAAGAAATTATGTTTCAATGCTTCTAGATTTTCATTCAAACGGGAACTGGCTTGATTAATATTTGTCATGGTCGAATCTATTTTGTTGACTAATTTAGGGTTATTCGAAAGGTAGTTTATGGCACCTTTTCCGTCTTTTACATTCAGGATTGTGGCGTTGAGATTCGTAACTACTTTGTTTATTTCTGTAGACGATTTGTCTAGATTGCTTATTATATTTTTTATTTTATTGGCTACCGCCGTATCTTTTATGACACCAATAACATTGTCTTTTTTATCTAAAGAATGAATAATATTCTTCAATTCTCCCACTGATTCCGAAGTTCCTTTTCCAGTTTTTCTCAAGTAAATGAAGGTTTCTTTCAAATCTTTTGACATTATACTATCGTTGAGCAACATTCCCAAGGTTCCTTTTCCTTCATTGATTTCCTTGGTGATTTTGAGCAAATCAAAACTAAGTTTAGAGACATTTACGTTGGTCACACTAAGTGTATTTAAAATATCTTCGGTCCGAACTTTATTTTGAGAACGAATTTGGTCACCTGGTTCAACAGATGGAAGTGTACCTTTGCCAGGGAGAATATTGATAATCATGTTGCCTACTAATCCATCGGAACTGATTATGGCAATGGCATCTTTTTTGATGAACGGGAAAATGTTCTTGTCAATAATCATATCAACCTTAATGGTAGTGTCGTTAATCATTTCAATACCTAGAACTGTCCCCACATTTATTCCTGAATATCGAACGTTATTGCCTAACTGCAAGCCGTTTACGTTATTAAAAACGGATTCCAAATGATTTGTTTTTCCAAACATTTTTTGCTTATTGCCAACGAAATAGACGGCAAATATAAATAGCAATAATCCGATGATTACAAAAAAACCAAGGCGAATTTTTTGTGAGGTTGTCTTTTCCATTTTTATATTATTTAAAGAATGCTTGAACTTTGGGGTCTGTCGATGTCGATAATTCTTCAAAAGAACCTTCGACATAATTTTTGCCATCAACTATTAAAATCATCCTGTTCGAAATCGATCTTGCACAATCCACGTCATGCGTGATGATTATGGATGAGGTATTGTATTTTTTTTGGATAGAGGCCATTAATAACAAAATTTCTTTAGCTGTTATTGGGTCTAATCCTGTAGTAGGTTCGTCATAAAGAATTATCCTTGGCTGAAGAATCAAGGTTCTTGCAAGTGCAATTCTTCGCTTCATTCCACCCGAAAGTTCTTCCGGCATCAAATACATCGTGTGTGCTAAACCAACGTTTTCTAAAGCTTCCTTAACCAATGGCGTGGTGTCTTTTATTTTTCCAAACTTTTTGGTATGCCGTCTCAAAGGAAATTCTAGGTTTTCACGAACCGTCATCGAATCATAAAGAGCACTTCCTTGGAAAAGGAAACCAACTTCGGTTCTTAATTCGTCTAATTCATCGTGTTCGAGTTCGCTAATATCTTTCCCCATTACTATAATAGTTCCACTATCAGGTTCTTCAAGACCAATCAAACATTTTATCATCACTGATTTTCCGGAACCTGATTTTCCCATGATAACCAAGTTTTCTCCATCGACAAGATTCATATTAAAGCCGTTCAAAACATGATTATTTCCATAACTTTTTTTTAAGTCCTTGATTTCTATAACAGGTTCCAGATTTTTTTTGGAGGTTTCCATAAATCATAATTCATAAAAAATATCAGTGACAAAAACTGCAACAAAATCTATAATAAATAAAAGCATTGATGTAAAAACTACCGCAGAATTTGCTGCGAGACCAACACCAGCAGTTCCTTTGCTGCAATTATAACCTTTATAACAGCCTACCAATCCTATGGCAAAGCCAAAAAAGAACGTCTTTATTGTCGCCGGAATTAAATCGCCAAATTCCAAAGCATCAAAAACCTGATTGAAATACAATAAAAAAGAGACGCTTCCTTTTACGTTTTCAACCATAGCTGATCCAATTATTGCTATAGCATCACCAAAAATCACTAAAATTGGAATCATTAAAGTTGTAGCCAAAATCCGTGTGACTACTAGATATTTTAAAGGATTCGTTCCTGAAACTTCCATAGCATCGATTTGCTCGGTTACTCGCATTGAACCAAGCTCGGCACCAATACCTGAACCTATTCGTCCTGCACAAATAAGGGCAGTAATTATGGGGCCAATTTCCCTGATAATAGCAATGCTAACCATCCTTGGCATCCAGGAAACGGCACCAAACTCTAATAATGTGGGGCGTGATTGCAAAGTAAAAACTAATCCTATTATGAATCCCGTAATGGAAACTAGTAATAAGGATCTGTTTCCTATATAAAAGCATTGCCTGAGAAATTCTCTGAATTCGAATGGCCGCTTGAAAGTCTCCTTAAAAAAACGACCGGCAAAGTAGGAGACCTCTCCAATTTCAACCATGAATGCCTTGAAAACTTCGATTATTTTAAAAATAGCATCCATAATAGATAAGGATAAATTTTTAAAGAAATGGGTATTCAAATATACGAATAATCTGCTGATTTTCAGAGATTAAGTGTTTATTTTTCGTGTTTTTTTCGTTGTTTTCGCTGATGAAATACGAAGTGCTATTTTTTTGCGACAAAAGAAGGTGTTTGTAAAGTGCTTTACTGCTAGATTAATTGTTAGTTTTGATAATTTTAATTTTCTCAAATTCAGTTTAAAACTATGCACTTTTAGTGCAATGTTTCTTTTAGATTCTAAAAAATTTACCACGAATTCCAGAAATTTTTACAAATTAATTCGTGAAAATTTGTGGTAAAATATAAATATTGCAATCTTGTAGACTTTAAGTCTGCCAACCAAACCTATGGACTTCTTGTCCATAGTGGTTTATTTTTTTTCGTTTCTCAACTTGGCCAATTCCACAAATAATTTTTTTTCTTTTTCGGTAAGATTTGTGGGAATTATTATTTGATAAGTGATATATAAATCACCAAAATGCCCCTCTTTTTTGTAAACGGGAAAACCTTTTCCTTTCAATTTTACTTTCGTTCCGTTTTGTGTTCCCGGCATGACTTTTAGTTTTACTTTGCCATCAAAAGTGTCTACAGTAATTTCTCCTCCCAATATGGCGGTGTACATATCTAAATCTACTGTTGAATAAAGATTGTGTTTGTCCATTTTAAATTTGGTGTTGTTTTCGATGGTAAAGGTGATGTATAAATCTCCTTTTGCACCGCTATTTATGGCTTCTCCACCAAGTCCACTGATTTTTATTTTTTGGCCATTTTCGACACCAGCTGGAATGGTGAGTCGAATGTTTTTCCCGTTAATGGTCAATTCGCGTTTATTGGTGGTGTATACGTCCTTCAAGTTGAGATGTAACTCAGCATTAAAATCTTCGCCTTTTGATTGCCTATTGCTGGTTCTTCCTCTTGCCGAACGACCTCCAAACATAGATTCAAAAAAATCTGAATAATCGCCGCCGCCAGAAAAACCAGCAAATCCACCAAAATCTCCTTGTTGACCGCCTCTTCGAGATTGCTGTTGCTGTCTTGACTTCTCAAATTCTTCGGAATGTTTCCAATTTTCACCATATTGATCGTATTTTTTTCGATTTTCTGGATTACTCAAAACCTCGTTGGCTTCATTGACTTCCTTAAATTTTCTTTCGGCTTCCTTATTATTTGGATTGAGGTCAGGATGATGAGTTCTCGCTAGTTTTCGGTACACTTTTTTTATCTCGGCTTCTGTAGCACTTTTATCGATTCCCAATACTTTGTAATAGTCTATAAATGCCATTTGGAATAATTTTAATAATCGTTTAAAAAAAACTTAGAATTAAAAAAATAGTAATTTCAGATTTAGAGTTTAAGTGACTGAAATTGATAACTTAATTCTACTATAAATATAGTGATTTTTTAATCAAAATAACAGGAATAATCAATAGTGTTTAGTTATCAATAAAACTTTCTAAATCGTTTGTGTGGCAAATAAGTAATGATAATTTCTATTAATCTTGTAATTCGGTATGAAACCCAATTAATAAGTTTTGACCTTAAATCATCCGTTAATTGGTGCGATTCGACGGTTATTCTTTTGCATTGCTCCATTATAGAGTTAAGCTCTAAGCGATATTCTTTTGAAAATTCGACAAAATTAATTTCTACGTTCATTTCGATGCTGGCAAACGAACTCAAATTATTTAGATTGAATGAACCAATAGTTGTCCATTTATTGTCGACCACAGCAGCTTTTCCGTGCAAAACAGAATTTTCCCATTCGTACAATTCGATAGTATAACGCAAAAGTTTGGAGTATAAATAGCAACTAGCTCGTCTTGCCATTGGCAAATCTGAAATACCCGAAAGAATTAATTTGATTTTTACATCATTTTTAGATGCTTTTTTCAATGCTGTAATCAATCTTCTGCCGGGAAGAAAATAGCTTCCAACGATTACTATTTCTTCCTTTGCATTGAGGAATGATTTTATATAAGCATTTCTTATTTCAATTTTTCTTTTCAGCCAATCATTTTGTAGGATGTTCACGGTTACTTCTTCAAAACCTTGAAAAACAGATATGATTTTTTTCCTGCTGATGCGTTGCTTTCTATAATAAATTGCCAAACAAATTTTAGAAAGCGATGTTCCAATCTTCTCATCATTTAATTGAACAGCATAATCAAGCCAAGGTGCAGCTATTGCTGTTCCTCGATATTTATCGGCAATATTGATTCCGCCAATTAATGCGATTTCTGAGTCAACAACGACTATTTTGTGATGCAATCTTCTTCCAAGATAAATACTATTTGCCGAAAATATAGGAGAGAAGAATCGAATATTTATTCCGTTATGTTCGAGTTCGTTCATTAGTTTTCTAGGAAATGAAAACGAACCAAAACCATCAATAAGAATATAGATTTTGACATTTCGGGCAGCAGCTTTTTTTAAGGCTTCAATTATTTTTTTTCCAATGACATCATTTTCAAAAATATAAGTTTGGATATGAATCTCAGATTTAGATTTCAAGATGATTTGTTCCAAACGAGAAAAATAATCTTCACCGCTATGAACAAGCGTTATAGTTTTGGGGTTAGAATTCGTATTTTTTTGTACTAGCATTGCTATATTTGGTATAACTCTTTTTAGATAATTGGGTTTACTCAAATTTACGTAATTCTAAATTAGAATTTGGTATAAAAAAATCCCCAACTATTTTCATAATTGGGGATTGAATATAAATATTTAATTTTGCTTAAATAGCTTTGATAATTGCCACAAAATCTTCTGCTTTTAAAGCTGCTCCACCAATAAGACCGCCGTCAACATCTGGTTTTGAGAAAATTTCTTTGGCATTGTCTGGTTTTACGCTTCCACCGTAAAGGATAGAAACATCTTCGGCAACGTCGCTTCCAAAGGCTTTGCGAACTGTTTCTCTTATGAATTCATGCATTTCCTGAGCTTGTTCTGGACTAGCAGTTTCTCCTGTTCCAATTGCCCAAACTGGCTCATAGGCCAAAACAATATTTTCCCAGTTCTTAGCTTCGATATGAAATAAGCCATCTCTTAATTGGTTTTCAACAATATTAAAATGATTTTTAGATTGACGATCTTTCAATTCTTCTCCAAAACAAAAAATAACTGTCATGTCATGTTTCAAAGCAGTATCTACTTTATTGGCAATCAAAGCATCAGTTTCGTGAAAAATAGCTCTGCGTTCTGAGTGACCAAGAATTACAGTGTTTACACCAATGCTTTTTAGCATATCTGCCGAAATTTCGCCAGTATATGCTCCACTTTCTGCTTGGTGCATATTTTGTGCAGCCACATTAATATTGGTAAATTCTAAGTGAGCTGCAGCAGAATCCAAGTTAACAAAAGTTGGTGCTACAATTACATGTGTGTCACTTTCGGTTGGAACTAGTGCTATTAATTCGTTCAATAAATCTTTTGTTTGTTCTGCATTTTTGTGCATTTTCCAGTTTCCTGCTACAATCTTTTTTCTCATTTTAGTTGTGTTTGTAATTTGATAATTCTATTTTTAATTTCTATTTGGTTACTTTTTTTAAAGTGGCATTAATCTTTTCAAAATCGGTTTCAATAGCTCTGTAAAGTACGATTTTCCCCGTTTTGTCAATGATGATGTATCTTGGAATCCAATCTAAATCAATAGCTTTCCCGAAAACGCCTTTCATTTGGTCGTTGGCCATAAAATGATCTCCTTTAAGTTCATGTTTTTCGATTCCAATTTTCCAGTTTTCTGGAGTTTTGTCCATCGAAATAAATACGTAAGCTACATCTGGATTATTGGCTTGTAATTCTTTTATTTTTGGCATTGCCTTTACACAATCACTGCACCACAAAGCCCAAACTTCGATAACAAGTGTTTTCCCTTTGTATTTAGCAAGAATGTCTTGAAAAGCAACTTGGCTTCCATCGATTGCTAATAATTTTTCAGACAAAGCTTCTTTCGAAAATGATTTTTTTTGTGCGTGAGAGCAAGAAAAACTGACGATAGCAACAAGCAAAACAAGTATTTTTTTCATTTTAAAAATTTTGGTAAAGTTACATTTTAATATTTAGGATTCAGATTCAATTTGTCAATATCATTATAATGAACCTTTTGAATTATAGTTCCATAATGCAAAAGAACAAAACTTGGATTGGCTCTTTCGATTGTTTTTAAAGGTGTTGCATCACAAAAAAGGACATCAAAATTGAAACCGTATTTCTTTTTGAAGCTAGCAATAACATCACTTGACGAACCAGTTAGTAGGGCAACATAATATCCTTTTGCAGTAGCATCTTTATCTAATTTGTTTAATTTTTGCAAGGCGTCTGTATTTGCTTTTTCTAAATCATAAGCTACAATCCAAATTGATTTTTCTTTATATAAAAGCTGTTGGGTAATATTGTTACCGTTTAATTCCAAACTAAAATCGTGAATAGGAGGAAGGTAACCTTGAACAATTACCTTGTCTTTTCTATCAACAAACTTGGCTCCAGCAGGAAGCGACATCAAATCTTTTTCTTTAAATTCTTTATTTACACCATTTACGTTATAGATAAATACCATTTCGACAACACTTTTTGGAGCATTATCCGGTATTTTCATTGCCGTTTTTATATTTGTGCCAACTTTATAGGGTCTAAAATCGATTATTGGCAAATGATTTAAAACCCAATAGCCCATAAAAGCACATAAAAAAATGATTGCAAAAGCTAGAAAATTTTGAATAGTATACGAAAACAAAGGTTTTATCAAATTTTTATTGTAAAACAAAATCAGAATGAAAAATAACAATACGATATCCTTCGAAAAGGATTGCCAAGGAGTTAAATGCAAGGCATCACCAAAGCATCCGCAGTCTTTTACCACATCAAAATAAGCCGAGTAAAAAGTAAGAAATGCAAAAAGAACAACTAAAATCAACAAACTCCAAATCGTGAATTTTGATTTGTAACCAATGAGCAACATAACTCCCAAAAACACTTCTAAAATTACCAAAAACAAGGCAATTGCTAATGAAAATTGCACGAAAAAAGGTATGTTAAAAACAGGTTCACTGAAATATTCTTCCAGTTTATAAGAGAAACCTAAAGGATCATTCAGTTTTATTAAACCCGAAATGATAAATAAAATCCCGACGAATAGTCTGGAGAATTGTGTGATGAAGTTTTTCATTTTTAAAATATTTGAATTAAAATTTCTTCATTAAAATCAATGCAAAAACAGCATAATTAATCATATCTTGATAATTTGCATCGATGCCTTCAGAAACCAATGTTTTTCCTTTATTATCTTCGATTTGCTTGACACGAAGCAATTTTTGCAAAATTAAATCTGTCAAAGAACTCACTCTCATTTCGCGCCAAGCTTCACCATAATCATGGTTTTTATTTTCCATTAATTCCTTGGTAAGTTTGACTTTTGAATCGTATAATTCGGTTGCTTTCACCACATTTAAATCCGGTTGATCGACAACACCAAGTTCTAATTGAATCAGAGCCATAATCGAATAATTGATGATTCCGATGAATTCACCAGTTTCGTCTTCGTCTATTTTTCGAACTTCGTTTTCCTGTAAACTTCGTATCCTTTGGGCTTTGATATAGATTTGATCAGTCAAGGAAGGCAATCGTAAAATGCGCCATGCACTACCGTAATCGTTCATTTTATTAATGAAAAGGAAACGACAATTCGCAATTACCTTATCATATTCTTGTGAAGTTATGTTCATTTATTGATGTATATTTGTCACAAAAATAAGGATAATTATTTTGATTGAAGAATGATGTTTAACGATTTTTGATTTGAAAATGACAATAAACTGTAAAGGGCAACTTATCGATTTATCTACCCCCAAAGTAATGGGGATTTTGAACGTGACGCCAAATTCATTTTACGATGGTGGAAAGTTTAAATGCGAAGTTGAAATTCTGTCACAAGTAAGAAAAATGATATCAGAAGGAGCAACTTTCATTGATATTGGAGGTTATTCTAGCAAACCCAAAGCAGAGTATGTTTCTGAAAAAGAAGAATTGCTTAGAATTATTCCTGTAGTTGAATTAATTCAGAAGCATTTTCCAAAAATGCTGATTTCAATCGATACTTTTAGAAGTGAGGTTGCACGAATTTGTATAGAAAATGGTGCGGCAATTATTAATGATATTTCATCGGGAAGTATTGATGATAAAATGATGGAAACGGTTGCCAAATATGATGTTCCCTACATTATGATGCACAAACGAGGTACACCAGAAACGATGCAAAAAATGACCAATTATGAAAACATCGTCAAGGAAATACTTTTCTATTTTTCAGGAAAAGTTGCTACGGTGAGAAGTTTTGGCATCAACGATTTGATTATTGACCCTGGTTTTGGTTTTGCCAAAACATTAGATCAAAATTATGAGGTTTTACAAAAATTTGAATTGTTTGATATTCTTGAATTGCCTTTACTTATTGGTGTTTCCAGAAAATCAATGATTTATAATGTGTTCAAATGCACGCCAGAAGAATCTTTGAACGGAACCTCGGTTTTAAATACTATTGCATTGACTAAAGGCGCAAAAATTCTTCGTGTTCACGATGTTAAAGAAGCAATGGAATGTGTTACTTTGTTTAATAAAATCAATCAATTCTGATGAAATATTTTAGTTTAATTATTCTTTTCATTCTAATATCTTGCGGGAAAAAGGAGGATGTTTTATTGCCAAAATCCAATGTGACAATTGTTTCCAATGTATTGGATCATTCTCCGATTTATATATTTTTTAGAAAAAATGAAAAAGATACTTTGGCAGAAGTCAACAAGAAAAATGAGATTATTTCGACCAGCTGGATTTTTAATATTGACAAGCGTTTGCCATTACGATTGGTGATTCCTGAAGTGATGAAGTTGCAGGAAAAAAAACGAAGTGAGGTAGCTCACAAAAACGAATTGGCTGAAAATTATTATTCGTATTCGGATAGTATTCATAAGAATATGGCGTTTCTACTTTTTACGAAAGTGTATTATAAAATGGAGAAACCAAAATCAAGTTGTATCGTATTTTTTGACAAACAAAACGAAATTAAAGTGAATAATGTTGCTGTAAAACGAAATGATTTAAAGCAATATTTGGTTTCAATACGAAAAGAAAAGGCTGATGAATTGCAATTTTGCTTTGCTAAAAATATGACTTATGGAAGTTACATTCAGGATGAAATTTTTATACAAAGTTTAAAAATTAATACTAACGAAGAGTTTATTTATTAGATTTCTGCAATCTGAATTCTTAAATCACTGGTGATGATAGGGTTCATTTTTCAAAATCGTGAATCCGCGGTACAATTGCTCAATAAAAAACAAACGAACCATTTGATGCGAAAAGGTCATTAGCGAAAGCGAGATTTTACCATTAGCTTTTGCATAAACGGTGTCTGAAAATCCGTAAGGACCACCAATTACAAAGACCAAAGTTTTCACACCTGAATTCATTTTCTTTTGCAATTCTTCTGAAAAAGCTACACTCGAAAAAGTTTTTCCGTTTTCGTCCAATAAAATAAGTTGATCGGTTGGTGTTATTTTCGCCAAAATCAATTCGCCTTCTTTTTCTTTTTGTTGACTTTCCGACAAGTTTTTTACGTTCTTGATATCGGGAATAATCTCTAAGTCGAACTTGATGTAAAACGATAAACGTTTTTGGTATTCGTCAATTAAGGATTGAAGATTCTTGTTATTCGTTTTGCCAATGGCGATGAGCTTGATGTTCATTAATTAAAAATTTTGAGGAACAAAAGTACAAAAGTTGGAGAGAGGTTGGTTTTTCTATAATTATTGAGTTGTACTATTCTTCTCTCAAATAATAGACGTCATCGTGTCCATAACGTTTTTCCGCACCATAATATTTTAATTGCCCATCAATCAAAGTATCTTTTGTCAGTTTAATAATTGAGTCATTAGCAAATTTATTATGAAAAGGTATTTCATTTCCAATTAAAATTTTTCCATTCATTTCATATATTCCTATGGCAAGTTTTGACGAATCATTGCTAAACAACCATCGTCCTTTGAAATGAAGTCTGCCATAAAGTTCTTTTTCAAAAGTTCCATCCAACTTGAATGAAATAAGTTCAGACATTGATTTGTCGATAGCTTTATAGCTTTTACCATAATTTTTAACTCCAATTTGTCTCCATTTGTGGCAAAGTAACTGTTGTTTATTGTTGGTATCACTTCCAAAATTAAGAAGAAGGAAAATTATAGATATAAATATAAGTTTCATTTTTTGAATTTTTTGTTATTAAAACATAAAATCTCAAATTAAAGCAATTTCTTTTGAGTTTTCACATAGTTCACATTTCTCTCTTTCAAATAATTCAAAACATACTCGAAACAGAGTTCGTGTTTCCCGATTAATTCTGGAGGAAAAATTCCTTGTTCGGTAAATAAACCTTCCAGAAACATCGAAGCGACTGCCGTTGCGGTGTATCCTGTAGTTCTTGCCATAGACGAAGTTTGTGTTTCAGGACAATATTCATCGTATAAATTATAGACGACTTCTTCGGTTTCTCCTTTATCATTTTCACCTATTAAGGTGACACGCATAATGGTTAATTCTTCTTCAGTTTGACCTAATTTCCATTCATTAAAAAGAATTTTGCTGGTAAAATCTAGTGGAGAAATTTAGGTCCCATTGACTACTATTTTCTTTTCGCTAAAGAAGCCGCTATCTTTTAGAACTCTCACATATTCCACGTGAACCAGGATATCGAAGCGTTTTTTCTTTCATATTTTTGATATGAGGCATTGTAAAAAGTATCGACCGTAAACCATCTGAATTGAAAGATTCTAAGGTTCCCACTTTGTCAAAATCCACATATTCACAATCTGTCAAGGGTTCGCGTACAATGATGTTTCCGTTTTCGACATAACGCGCAGGACGTGTATATTCCTCGATAACATCAATTGGAGAAAAAGGAGCTTTATAATTGAAAGGCCATTTTTTTACCTTTGGCAAACCGCCCACTAAGGTTTCGAAATCAGTCAGTTTTAGTTTTTCGTTGTAATAGCCCAAAATGATATTATGCATTCCGGGTGCAACACCACAATCTACAATAGCGGTTACTCCTTTTTCTTTGGCCAATGCATCTAATTCGAGTGCATTTTCAGGAAAAAAGGAAATATCAACCACGTTTTTGCCAGCTTTAATAACGGTTTTGATGGTTCGGTAACCTAGAAAACCTGGGACAGCGCAAACGACAAAATCAAAATCAGCTAGCACAGATTCAAGGTTAATTTGGTCGCAAACATCGACTTGTAAAATACTGATTACTTGATGTTTTTCTTTGACATGTTTTAATCTTTCAATACTTAAATCGGCAATGGTTACACTGTGTTTCTTTGATAAATCAGCAGCCATTGCACTACCTACCATTCCTGCTCCTAAAACGATTATATGAGTCATGTTTTTATTGGATTATTACAAATATTCAAACATTTAGTTGTATTTTGAATTTGAAGAGTCTAAAGTATCGAATTATTACAGAATAGCCAAGTATATCAATAGCTTTAGTTTTTTAAAATAAAAAATCCGCTTTGCTTTTACAAAACGGATTGATATAAATAGTAAGACGTACTGCTGTGCTTCTCTATATTTATTTGATTTACAAGTGAATTACTTCACCATAAGCATCAGCAACGGCTTCCATAACGGCTTCGCTCATTGTTGGGTGTGGGTGAATCGATTTAAGGATTTCGTGTCCTGTAGTTTCTAGTTTACGGGCTACAACTGCCTCAGCAATCATATCTGTAACACCAGCACCAATCATGTGACAACCCAACCATTCACCATATTTAGCATCGAAAATTACTTTTACAAATCCATCAGAATTTCCAGAGGCCTGTGCTTTTCCAGAAGCTGAGAATGGGAATTTTCCAACTTTAATTTCGTAACCTAATTCTAAAGCTTTCTTTTCAGTTAAACCAACAGAAGCAATTTCTGGTGTAGCATAAGTACAACCTGGAACGTTTCCGTAATCGATTGGATCTACATGAAGACCTGCAATTTTTTCAACACAGTTGATTCCTTCGGCAGAAGCAACGTGTGCCAAAGCTTGCCCTGGAGTAACATCACCAATAGCGTAATAACCAGGAATATTCGTTTGATTGTAAGCGTTAACCAAGATTTTATCTCTGTCAACAGCAATTCCAACTTCTTCTAATCCAATGTTTTCGATGTTGGTTTTGATTCCAACAGCAGAAAGTAAAATGTCAGCTTCAAGAATTACTTCGCCTTTAGCCGTTTTTACAAAAGCTTTTACTCCATTTCCAGTTGTATCAATTTTTTCAACAGATGAATTTGTCATAACGGTGATTCCCGATTTTTTCAACGATTTTTCCATTTGTTTTGAAATATCTTCGTCTTCAACAGGCACTACGTTTGGCATAAATTCTACGATGGTAACTTCTGTTCCCATTGAGTTGTAGAAATGAGCAAATTCAACTCCAATGGCTCCAGAACCAACAATAATCATCTTTTTAGGCTGAGTAGGTAATGACATTGCTTGGCGATATCCAATAACTTTAACACCATCTTGTGGCAAGTTATGCAACTCACGAGAACGTGCTCCAGTAGCAATGATAATATGATCGGCACTATATTCAGTTACTTTTCCATCTTTATCGGTAACATCTATTTTTTTACCTGGTTTTATTTTTCCAAAACCATTGATAACGTCAATTTTATTTTTTTTCATCAAGAAAGTAACTCCTTTGCTCATACCTTGAGCAACACTACGGCTACGTTGAATAACAGCAGGAAAATCTTTATCGAAAGAGGAAACAGTCAATCCATAATCAGAAGCGTGTTTTAAGTAATCAAAAACCTGAGCTGATTTTAGCAAGGCTTTTGTTGGGATACAACCCCAATTCAAGCAAACTCCACCAAGATTTTCTTTTTCGATTACGGCAACTTTAAAGCCTAATTGAGATGCTCTAATGGCAGTAACATATCCACCTGGGCCACTTCCTAAAACTATAATATCGTATTTCATATTTGTATATTTTCTTGATTAATTTCAGTTGGCAAAATTAAGGATTTATTTGATTAAAGAAAAAGTTTACCGTTTAAAGTTTTGTTTGAGACAAACCTCAAAGGTTTTTTTTAAACCTTTGAGGTTTGAAATCTTTGAAGGATTAATTCGGTGCAGAAGATTCTGAAAACTATATTATTCTTCTGTGATAAACTGGGAATCATAAAGGTTTTTGTAATAACCGCCCGTTTTTCCCAATAATTCTTGATGCGTTCCTTGTTCCACGATTAGACCTTTGTCCATAACGACAATTTTGTCGGCGCTGATGATGGTTGCCAGACGATGCGCAATCACGATGGAAGTCCTGCCTTTGGTGATGGTTTCGGTGGCGCGTTGAATCAATTCTTCGGAGTAGGTGTCGATGGATGAAGTCGCTTCGTCAAGAATAAGAATGCTGGGATTACTCACATAAGCGCGGAGAAAAGCAATCAATTGGCGTTGTCCGGACGAAAGCATAACGCCGCGTTCCTTCACGTCGAAATCATAATTATCGGGCAAACTCATAATGAATTTATGGACGCCAATTTTTTTAGCCGCAGCCAAAACCTGGTCGCGGGATATTTCGCGATTATTTAGGGTTATATTGTTTAAAATGGTATCGGCAAAAAGAAAAACATCCTGTAAAACCACAGCAATTTGCTTGCGAAGGGAACTCAAAGTGTAGTTTTCTATGTTGTGGTTATCGATAAAAATCGTTCCGCTGTTGATCTCATAAAAGCGATTCAGTAAGTTAATAATCGTCGATTTTCCAGCTCCAGTCGCGCCAACAATGGCGATGGTTTTGCCGGCAGAAACAGATAAATCAATTCCTTTAATGACATATTCTTCGGCAATATATCCAAAATGAACGCCCTTGAATTGGATGTTTCCACTAAAAATTGGAGCTTCAATGGTACCTTTATCTTGAATTTGGTCTTTGGTATCGAGAATGTCAAAAACACGATTAGCGGCAATCATTCCAAGCTGCATTTCGTTGAATTTATCAGCAATTTGGCGCAACGGATTGAAGAGCATTCCTATGAACATCGTGTAAGCGGTCATTTGTCCTAAGGTCGTAAATGGATTTCCATTTATAATTTGAAGTCCACCGTACAACACGATGAATCCCAAGGTTAAGGAAGAAATGATATCGGCAATAGGGAAGAAAATGGAGTTGTACAAAATGGTTTTTATCCAAGCCGTTTTGTGCTTGTCGTTGATGGTTTTGAATTTTTCAAATTCAACATCTTCGCGATTGAACAATTGAACAATTTTCATTCCGGTAACCCTTTCTTGCACGAAGGAATTCATATTTGCAATTTGAGTTCTCACTTCTTCAAAAGCCACCTGCATTTTTCTTTGAAATATTCGAGTTATGTAAAGTAGTATTGGCATAGCCAATACCACAATTAAAGACAAATGCCAGTTCATCCAGAACATTATGATGAGACAAACAAACATTTTCATCAAATCACTGGCAATCATAAACAAGCCTTGACTAAAAATTCGCGCAATTTGTTCAATATCCGAAACGGAACGTGTCACTAATTGTCCGACAGGTGCATTATCGAAATATTTCATTCGGAAACTCAGCATATGTTGGAAGAGTTTGGTTCGAATATCTTTCACGATATCTTGTCCGAGCCAGTTTGCCCAATAAACAAAGAAAAACTGGAAAATCACTTCCAATAACAAAGTGATTCCCATCAAGGTTACATACATCAATAAACCATAATTATCTTTCGGTTTTATATAAGTATCCACCGTTCCTTGCAAAATTAGAGGACGAATCGCCGCAAAAACGGACAAACAAACAGCGAAAATAATCACTCCATTAAATCGCCATTGATAGGGTTTTATGTATTTTAAAATACGTTTAAATACTTTTGTATCAAATGCTTTTGCTTTCATAATTTTGTCATTGCGAGCTCGCGATGCAATCCGCTGTTATAAATAATCATAATCAATTTTTGTCAAATACAATCCGTGTGCCGGAACCGAAATACCTGCGTTTTCCCGGTTTTTACTTTTGATAATTACATTGAAATCGTCCAAGCTAATTTTGTGCAATCCCACGTTTATTAATGTTCCCACAATGGCTCGAACCATATTTCGCAGAAAACGATTCGCTGAAATCGTGAATACAAGTTTGTCTTTTTCTTGTTTGGCTATTCCCTGCTCGGCTATGCCTCGAGTCCAACGCGCTTCAAAAATAGTGCAATCGAAGGTATTTACATCGGTATTTACTTTCGAAAAACATTGAAAATCGATATGTTTAAACAATATTTCAGAAGCTTTATTCATCAAATCGATATCCAACTCTTGGTAAAAATACCAGCTTTCGTCCTGCAAAAAAGCATCTTTGAAATTGTTAATATGATATTTGTAGGTTCGTTTTTTGGCATCAAAACGGGCGTGAGCTTCGTTGTGAACGGGAATAATGTCATAAACCACAATGTCTTTTGGCAAATAAGAGTTGAGTTTGTGTACTAAACTTTGGGCGTCAAATGGTCTTTCAAAATCGAAATGCGCGTACATTTCCTTGGCGTGAACACCAGTATCGGTGCGGCCAGCGCCCACAAGATTAATATGATAATTCAGCACAATTGACATTGCCTTGTTCAGTGTTTCCTGCACGGAAGTGGCATTGGGCTGACATTGCCATCCGTGATAATTGGTTCCGTTGTATGCCATTTTTATAAAATATCTCAAGCTGTTTTTTTTGAAGCCGTAAAGATACTTATTAATTTTTTTGCCACGAAGGCGCAATGGAGCAAAGTTTTTTAAATTTCAATTTGATTTTTTATTTGGAATTTGAATGTTTATTTTTACCCTAAATCCCTGGACTTGATTGCTTCGTTTCGATAGATCGGAACTTGCATTAATACTATAAATATGAAAAATATACTTTTACTTTCCGATACACACAGCCATATTGACGAAACGATTTTGAAATATGTTGCACAAGCAGATGAAGTCTGGCATGCAGGCGATGTTGGGGATTTGATTGTGACGGATACGATCAAAAAATTGAAGTCTTTGCACGGTGTTTATGGCAATATAGATGATTACAAAGTCCGAATGGAATTTCCGCAGCACAATCGGTTTATGTGTGAAGGAGTAGATGTTTGGATTACTCATATTGGTGGTTATCCTGGTAAATACAATCCAAATATTAAAGCCGAAATGATTGCTAATCCTCCAAAGCTGTTTATTTGTGGTCATTCCCATATTCTAAAAGTGATATTCGACAAGAAACATAATTTATTGCACATGAATCCCGGAGCTGCTGGAAAAAGTGGTTTTCACCAAATGCGAACGATGTTGCGTTTTGTCATTGATGGCGATAAAATAAAAGATTTGGAAATCGTAGAAATAGGGAAGAAGTAGTGAATATGTTTAGATTATACACAAAAAAAACCCGAACAATTACATTCGGGTTTCCTTCGCACTAATAAATTAAGATTATAGGATTATCTCAATCTGTCTACAGATTTTACAAGATCTTCGTCCTTTTTGATGGCTTTATTAGCTAAGACTAATAATACGATAGCAACAATAGGTAGAAACATCCCAATACCTTTCTCTGAAACAGCCAGTGTTTCTCCAGATAAATTTAGTGAACGATATACAAACAAGCCTAATAAAATTAAATTTAATAAGATATTCAATCTGCCGATAACAAATTGATTTTGTCTTTTTTTAAAGGAAATGATGCTCAATAAAGAAAGAGTTGTACTTAAACCAAAAGCTATAACATAAATTTGATTTTGCATAAATAGATATTCTTTACCATCGCTCATTGTCCATAATGGAATAATGAACGGTAAAACTCCGGTCGCCATGAAGGCAAGAAGTAAATAAATGGTTTGAATTCTTTGTAACATTTTCTTAATTTCTTTGACAAAAATATATTTTCTTTTTAATAAATACTATTGTATCATGAAATATTATTCGTAATATTGCAAAGCAAATCCGTAAGTACTTCATTCTTCGGCGAATTCAAAACTCAAAAATTTTACTACACACTCTTTATAGTAATTCTATTTAATTAAACTCATAGAACATTTATGTTTGA
>CAIOTL010000247.1 GCA_903861155.1 uncultured Bacteroidota bacterium | reverse complement strand
GCCGTTTTTATTGAGTTCTTTATTTCATTTATACTATATCCGCCGGAAATGCAAACAACTTATATGGTGGTAATTTCAAAGGTTTAGTATTTGAAGCTACTATTAGTTTTTAATTGATTTTTTGATTTAGTTTTTTAACCGGCAAGCGTAAATCTTGCCGGTTTACAATTTTAAGATTAAAAAAATATTATGTTATGAAAAAGGCTATTGGTTTACTGGTATTATGTTTCATAATTGTTCCTTCAGTAAAAGCACAAAATTTGTTTTCTGCTGAACTACAAAAAAGTAGTTCCCTAATTATTAGTGGTTCAACTAATCTTTTGTCATTTAAGCTTTATCAAAAAGGAGAAAAATTATCTAAAAACAAGTTAACTGTTGCCACTACACAATCTCAAAACAAAATATTTATTAGCCAAAACCAACTTTCGGTCGTGGTCAAAAATTTTGATTCCAATAACTGCATGGCTTTAAAAGATTTTTTGAAGCTATTAAAATCAGACATCTATCCTACTTTGAAAGTTCAAATCAATTATTTGGATTTACAGCCTATTTCCGAAAAAGAACAATTCTATAAGGGAAATGCCATGGTAAGCATAACAATTACTGGGGTAACAAGGAATTACACCATCCCCATTTGTCTAAATAACAATGGTGATTTGCATATTGTAGACGGGAAAAAGAAATTAAGCATTCGCGATTTTGGACTCACTCCCGAAACTAAAATGATGGGTTTGATAAAAGTATGCGAATGGATTGACATTGATTTTCACATGATTTATAAAAACTCAATAAATAGCGATGTAGCAAAACTTTAATTTTTTCGTCAAATCTGCAAGCGGTTTAAAATTCAAAATGAATTTTAAACATAAAGGTTCTTCATGTTAATAAATGAAGGACTTTTTTGTTTTGAAATATTGCTTTCCAGCTAACTTTTAGTCGGAAAAAACCAAAACAAATTTCCTATATTTGCAAAAAAAAATAAAAAAAAAGTCATTTATGGAGCAATATAGCCTGAGATAAGTGAATATGAGAGTTGAGCGAATCTGTTTTGACGGCAAAGCAACTCAATATTCAGATAATAAACTATCCGATTTGCAAATTTTATCCGTTGAACGGATTAATTTTAAACTTATTTTTAAAAATTAAAAAATGGCGAAATTAAAAATTAAGGAACAGCTAAAAAGCAAAATTAGTTTTTCAAACAACGGAAACTTTGGCTTTGATGAAACTGCAATCAACTTACTCCGAAATGTATCTAACGAAAATAGTAATTCCTTTTTAGTCACATTAAATAGTAATATAACGGGGCTTTCTGATCATAGTGTTCTCGAAAAGAGTAGACAATTTGGGTTAAATGAAATAGAACATGAGAAAGCACCAGCATGGTACAAACAATTATTTCATTCTTTTCTCACACCATTTAATTTGGTGCTTATCACCATTGCTATTGTATCTTCCGTAATAGATATCTTTCTTGTGTCACCTGGTCAAGGCGACTACAAAACAGTTATCGTAGTTGTCACGATGGTAATGCTCAGCTCAATTCTCCGTTTTTGGCAGGAATTCAGTAGTAACCAAGCCGCTGAAAAGTTAAAGGGCATGGTAAAAACCACTGCTACCGTGCTCCGAAAAGAATCGGGTAAAAAAGAAATTGACATAATAAAAATTGTACCGGGAGACATTATCCAGTTAAGTGCTGGTGACATGATTCCAGCCGATTGTCGAATTATTCAATCAAAGGATTTATTCGTGAGCCAGTCAATGCTTACTGGTGAAGCACTACCGCTTGAAAAACAAGAACATAAGATAGACGATGCCAATAAAAAATCCCCATTAGAATTAGAGAATCTTTGTTTTATGGGAACAAATGTCGTGAGTGGTACGGCAACAGCCATTGTTGTCACCACGGGCAACAAAACTTATTTTGGTTCTATTGGAAAAGCACTTACCGGCAAAAGACCATTAACTAGTTTTGACAAAGGTGTGAGTAGCGTTAGCTGGCTACTCATTAAGTTTATGCTGGTGATGGTTCCACTCGTTTTTTTGATAAACGGATTTATGAAGGGAAATTGGCTGGAAGCCTTGCTATTCGGTCTTTCGGTTGCTGTTGGCTTAACTCCCGAAATGCTTCCCATGATTGTTACGGCAAATCTTGCCAAGGGTGCAATGAAAATGAGCAAGCGAAAAGTAATAGTCAAACGGCTCAATGCCATCCAGAACATTGGTGCAATGGACATTCTTTGCACTGATAAAACGGGAACCTTGACACTAGATAAAATTGTTCTTACCCGTCATTTAAATGTTTTTGGGGACGATGATGATGAAGTTATAAAATGGGCTTACCTCAATAGTTATCATCAAACGGGTCTGAAAAATTTGTTGGACGTGGCCGTGCTCGAACATACTGAATTACATCATTCTATTAATGTGGAGGAAGATTTCGAGAAAGTTGACGAGATTCCATTCGATTTTCAACGACGAAGAATGAGTGTCATTCTCGAAGAGAAAAATGGCAAACATTTGCTGATATGCAAAGGAGCTGTTGAGGAAATGCTCGAAATATGTTCGCACGCATTTGACCCTGGTGAGGACAAGAAATTGCACATAGAGAACGACACGATTGTTCCAATGAATAATGAAATGCGGAAGATTGTTTCTGACACCTCAAAACGATTAAATGAAGACGGATTAAGAGTTTTGTTGGTCGCCATAAAAGAATATGATGAACGACCATTAACCTATTCAATCAAGGATGAAAGTAACCTAGTGCTTACCGGTTTCATAGGTTTTCTGGATCCACCAAAACCTTCGGCCAAGCTTGCCATTGAAGGATTGCAAAAATTAGGCGTTAGCATCAAAGTATTGACTGGTGACAACGAAATTATCACTAAAAAGATTTGTCGTGAAGTGGGAATTCCAATTAGCAATGTGCTGCTGGGAAATGAATTGGAAAGAATGAGCGATAAAGAAATCATTGCCCAGATTGATGATATTTCCATTATGGCAAAACTGAGTCCGATGCAAAAATCAAGGATAGTAAAACTATTGCAGGCAAAAGGTCATACCGTCGGGTTTATGGGGGATGGCATTAACGATGCCGCTGCCTTGCGCGATGCAGATGTTGGGATTTCAGTTGACACAGCCGTAGATATTGCGAAAGAAAGTGCCGACATTATTTTGCTTGAAAAAGATTTAATGGTCTTGAAAAAAGGAGTAGTTTACGGTCGCCGGACCTTTGGTAATATTATCAAATATATCAAAATGACGGCAAGTAGTAATTTTGGTAATATGTTTAGTGTTTTGGGAGCAAGTGCTTTACTCCCTTTTCTTCCAATGCTTCCAATTCAGATATTGGTGCAAAATCTTTTGTATGATGTTTCGCAAATATCTATTCCTTGGGATACCATGGACGAAGAATTTATCGAAAAACCACAGAAATGGGATGCAAGAGGAACAAGTCGATTTATGATTTTTATTGGCCCTATCAGTTCCATTTTTGATTATGCAATTTTCGCATTAATGTTCTTTTTCTTTAAAGCCAACTCGCCAGAACACCAAAGTTTATTTCAATCTGGTTGGTTCATCGAAGGTTTATTGTCACAAACGCTCATTGTTCACATGATTCGTACCCGAAAAGTTCCGTTCATACAAAGTTGGGCAACTGCTCCCGTCGTCGCTTTAACATCATTGGTGATGGCAATCGGAATATTCATCCCGTTCTCCCCATTTGCGGCCGCATTAAAATTACAAACGCTCCCAATGAGTTATTTCCCGTTTCTGATTTTATTTCTTTTTAGTTATTGTGTCCTCACACAATTTGTAAAAAATTGGTATATCAGAAAATTCAATCAATGGTTATAAAAAAAATAGTATGTCAAATATATATTTAGGCTTTCATTTCACTGTCGAACCAAAAGAGCTTGGTTCAGAAATTTTGATTGCTGAATTGGGAGAACTTCCTTTCGAAAGCTTTATAGATAGTGATTTGGGCATTGTTGCCTACATTCAAAAAGACCTTTGGACAGAAGGTATTCTAGATGATTTATTCATTCTGAAATCTCTTGAATTCACGATTTCGTATACAATGGAAGAAATTGATCAAGTCAACTGGAACGAGGAATGGGAAAAGAATTTTGAACCTATTGACGTTGATGGGAATTGCCACGTTCGAGCTCCTTTCCATCCCAAAACAGATGCCGAATTTGACATCATAATCGAACCAAAAATGAGTTTCGGAACCGGTCATCACGAAACCACACACATGATGATTCAGCATTTATTGGAAATCGATGTAACAGGAATGAAAACCCTAGATATGGGTTGCGGAACGGCAATTTTAGCCATTCTTGCCGAAATGAAAGGTGCTCAACCTATTGATGCTATTGACATTGACAGCTGGTGTTATTTAAATTCCATCGAAAATGCCGAACGCAATAATTGTAAACATATTACAGTTTATGAAGGTGAAGCTGCTTTGTTGAAAGACAAAAAATATGACTTGGTTATTGCCAACATCAACCGAAATATTCTCTTGAACGATATGCAAAGTTATGTGGATAGTTTAAATCCGAATGGTACGCTACTTTTAAGTGGTTTTTACGAAGAAGACATCCCGTTTATTGATGCGTCTTGTACCAAAAAGGGGTTGACATATGTTAAAAAGTTCCAAAGAAACAATTGGGTTTCATTAAAATACGTAAATTAGTATTTGGAAACATCACGCAGAGCCGCTATATTTTTATTTAAAACCTACAAATTATCTAAAAATGAGTACAAAAGAAAAAACTAAACAAAGAATAAGTCTAAAAGAAGCAACATCAATAAACAACGAAATTGTAGTTTATAATGATGACGTGAACACTTTTGACCACGTAATCGATACCTTGATTCGGGTCTGCAGTCACAGGCCGGAACAAGCGGAACAATGTGCATTAATAGTGCATTACAACGGAAAATGTACGGTAAAAACTGGTTCTTTCGATAAATTAAAACCACAATGTACCCAATTAATCGAAGCGGGATTGAGTGCCGAAATAGTATAGATTTCCAGATTCTGAAACAACAAAAAAGCATTTTCTAAAAAATAAAATGCTTTTTTGTTGTTTCAGTTTAACGATATATTAATGAGGTAATTTATTTTTCAACAATCCATATAAAAATGTGCCGAAAAGCGCTCCAAAAAGCACTAAAATTACGGGTAAAAATCCTGCACCAACTAATATAAATAAGGGGCCATTACAGGTGCCAACTAATCCCCAACCTAACCCAAAAAGAATTCCGCCAACCCAAAAACGGGTAGAACCAGGGTCCTTGTCAAAAATTACTATTGGCAATCCTTCTATGTCTTTTATGTTTTTACGTTTTATTATTTGAATCCCAATAATTCCCGTAAGGATAGCAACCATAATAATTCCGTACATGTGGAACGATTGAAATTGAAACATTTCGTAGATTCTGTACCAAGAAACCGCCTCGGATTTTGTCAAAATTATTCCGAAAACAAAGCCGATAAGTATATATTTTAATGCCTTCATAATTAAAAAATTAAGGGTAAAATAAAATGGGACATAATCAATCCGCCAATGAAAAATCCAATTACGGCTTTCAACGATTTAATTTGAAGGTTACTCAATCCCGAAATAGCATGGCCTGAGGTGCATCCGCTTGCATAGCGTGAACCAAAACCTATCAAAATACCCCCAATTATCAATATAAAAATCTTTTTTGGAGTCTGAAAAATGTCATTCCCAAACAAAGCATTGGGCAATAATTTTCCGTTTGGAGCATCAATTCCAAGTTGGGCAAGCTGGGTAATCGTTTTTGGATTGATGGAAACATTTGAAGCATCGCTCATAAAGTGAACCGCAACAAATCCTCCTAACATTGAGCCAAGAACTACCAACAAATTCCACCTTTGCGATTTCCAATCAAAGTCGAAAAATGATACTCGTTTCCCAACGCCGGTCATAGAACATAAGGTTCTTAAATTAGATGACATTCCAAATGATTTTCCGAAATAAATCAGGCAAAGCATCACCATTCCTATCAAAAAACCAGAGACGTACCAAGGCCAAGTTTGAAAAATAGTATTCATAAATATTTATATTATTTG
>CAIOTL010000246.1 GCA_903861155.1 uncultured Bacteroidota bacterium | reverse complement strand
GAAATGACAAACAGATATAACTACGTATTTCTGTTATCACTCCATTCTTTGATAATGTTGGTTTTGCATTCATTTTCTGCGGGAAAACATAAAAACTACTGCTATAATCCATTTATTTTATGTCTTAAAAGACTATTTTAATCTGTTTTATTTCATAAATGTACGTATTAATACTTACGTACATTTGTTCCATACTAATTAAAACAAAATAATTATGGAAACTATTAAAACAAAATTACAAGGTATTAAAGCTTTAAAAAAAGAAGGGATTTTTAATTCAAAACTTTCGAAATCTATTTTATTAGGTATTGCCTTAACAGTTCTAAGTAATAATGAAACAAAAGCCCAAGTAACATTAACCGGACAATTAAGAGATAGATCCGAAGTAATAGATGGGCAAGGTACTTTACTAAAAAAAACCGATAAAACATCTCTGTTTAACACTCAAAGATTTAGATTAAACGTAGGTTACTCAGGATATAGATACAAAATATTTGCTTCACTTCAAGACATTCGAGTATGGGGACAAGATGCTTCATCTATTAACAGAACAACTACTGAAGTGAATAATGGTTTAATGCTAAATGAAGCTTGGGGAGAAATCATGTTAAATGATACTATCAGCAAAATTCAAAATTTATCCCTAAAAGCAGGACGTCAAGAAATTTCTTATGATGACCAAAAGGTATTAGGAAGTTTAGATTGGTTACAACAAAGTCGCCGACACGATGCAATTATTTTAAAATTTGCCAACAAAGGCTGGATTGCAGACATTGGAGTCGCATTTAACCAAAACAAAGAACTAAACACTGGAACAATCTACAATGGAACGAACTCTGCTTATGCGGAGGGAACCAATGGTATTGGAACTATGTATAAGTCCTTCCAGTATTTATATTTAGACAAAAAACTAGCTTTTACAGACCTTTCCTTTTTGTTTTTTAAAGATGATTTCAATAAATATACCAATATAACTTCTGGAACACCAGCGGTAACTACAAAGGTTTACGGACAAGGAGTATGGAGTCGAAACACGATAGGTTTTTACTTCAATTCGACTATAGCAAGAAAACTCAATCTTTTAGGAAGTGTTTATCACCAAAGTGGTTCTGACAAAGACGGAAGAACTTTAAATGCCAATTTAGCTTCGATAACTTCAAGTTTACAAGTGGGTAGAAAGTTGTTTATTGGCCCTGGAATTGATTATTTATCTGGAACCGACGGAACTAAAGCTGTTACAACAACATCTACAAGCAACCTTTTTGACCCGCTTTACGGAACGCCACACAAGTTTTGGGGCGGAATGGATTATTTTTATGCAGCGAGTCCTTTTGGAAAACAAGGATTGCTAAACTACTTCTTTAAAGCAAAATACAACGCCAAAGACAACCTTACCTTTTTAGCTGAAATCCACGGTTTTGAATCAGCTAACAAATTATCTAACGGAGCTGGAGGAACATTAGATTCTTATTTAGGAACTGAAATAGATTTGGTTATGAAATACAATATGACGAAAATCATCAACATTGAAGCGGGTTATTCCTTTATGAAAGCTACCAATTCAATGGCCTCGGCAGCCGTTAAAAATGTCGCAAATGCTGATTTAAGTCCACAATGGGCTTACTTATCCCTTAACATTAAGCCTAATTTCTTAGCAAAAAAATAATTAAACCTTTAATACTTTTTAAAATGAAAAAATCAAATAAACAAATAGCAAGTCTTTTGACATCGTCAATCTTCTTCTTGCTTGCGCTACTCTTTTCGATTTCTGCAACGACAGCGAATGCACAGTCCAAAGAACCGGTAAAACTAGGCTTCATTCCATTGACAGATTGTTCACCAATTATTATGGCGAAAGAATTGGGCTTATTCAAAAAATACGGAGTTGAAGTTATCGTAACCAAAGAATCTTCTTGGGCAAATGTCCGTGACAAGATTTTAACAGGTGAATTAGACGGAGCACACTGTTTATATACAATGCCCTTTTCCGTTTACACTGGAGTGGGTGGCAAAGCCGGATCAGAAATGAAGATTGCGATGATGCTTAATGTTAACGGGCAAGCCATAACTCTTTCCAACGATTTTTGTGGGAAAGTGGGTTTCAAACAAATGAACAAAGTAGTACCGGTTGTTGCAGCCAAATTAAGAGCCGGAAAAGAAGCGACTTTTGCCATGACTTTCCCTGGCGGCACCCATGATTTATGGTTGCGCAATTGGATGGCGCTTGCAGGTATCAACCAAAAAGCAGTAAAAATTATCACTATACCGCCCCCTCAAATGGTAGCCAATATGAAAGTGGGAAATATGGATGGCTATTGCGTGGGAGAACCTTGGGGTGGAGTTGCAGTAAAACAAGGGGTTGGTTTCACCCAAATTGCCACACAAGATATATGGAAAGATCATCCTGAAAAAGCATTGGTTGTCAACAAAAAGTTTAGCGAGACGCATAGAGAAGATCTTAAAAAAGTAATGAAAGCAATTATGGAAGCCTGTATTTGGCTCGACAATCCGGCCAATCGTAAAAAGGCAGCGGCAATAATAGGAAGAGCTCCTTATGTAAATGCTCCTACAGACGTAATTGAAAACCGATTAATGGGGGATTACGATTTGGGTTGCAACCAAGGAACGGAAGTATATTCTAATGATTATATGTTGTTTTATAAAGGCGGAATGGTAAACTTCCCCCGTAAATCCTACGCAATTTGGGCAATGGCACAATACGTACGATTCGGATATTTAAAAACTGCCCCTGATTATAAAGCAATCGCAGACAAATTGATTTTGCAGGATTTATACAAAGAAGTTGCCATCAGTATGAAAATCAAAATTCCGAATGATGATATGAAACCGTTTTCCCTCACTATGGACAAAACCGTTTTTGACCCTTCAAATCCTGAAGCTTATTTAAAAGTTGTAAAAAAATAAACAAAATCATAATAAACCCGTTGGTTGCAATTCTTTAAAGTCATCGGGTATATAACCAACTAAATCTAATATTATGTCTGAAATAGATACTTTAAAAATTGATTCCTTAGAGCAAGATTCGAATGTTTCTACCACAAGTTTTTTCAAAAAAGACAGCATCAAATTAGCTATGACAAACTTACTTGAAAAAATTAAATCATTGTCACTTGCAGGAATAGGTCTATTACTTTTCATAGGATTTTGGAGCTTATTAAGTTATTATACTAAAGGCACTCTACCAGCCCCAAAAGACACTTTTACTGTTTTATATGAAATGCTACGCAACCCATTTTATGACAATGGCCCAAACGATAAAGGAATAGGTTTACAACTATTAAAATCTATAAAGACTGTTTTATTAGGTTTTACATTAGGTTCATTGATTGCAATTCCAATTGGAATTTTAATGGGAGCAAGCACAATTTGCAAACAAATTTTATATCCAATTGTTCAACTGCTTAAACCCGTTTCGCCTTTGGCTTGGTTTCCAATTGGTTTAGTCGTTTTCAAAGACACAGGAATGGCAACCATATTCATCGTTTTTATCACCTCATTGTGGTCTACGCTTATTAACACCTCTTTTGGCGTTGCCTCCATTCCACAGGATCATAAAAACGTTGCCAAAGCATTCGGATTTTCGAAAATGCGTTATCTGACGAAAATCCTCGTTCCTTTCAGTTTACCGCACATCATCACAGGATTACGTTTAAGTATCAGCGTTGCTTGGCTGGTAATTGTAGCCGGCGAAATGCTTTCTGGTGGCGCAGGAATCGGATTCTTTGTCTGGGATAGTTGGAATGCGTTAAGCCTCGAAAAAGTGATTTCGGCAATAATCATAATCGGAATTGTAGGTTTGCTTTTTGACAAACTATTTACTTATATAGAAAACAAAGTAGCTTACAAAGCTTAATCTTTTGGGCGTGACCCTCCGTAAAAACTTAGGGTAGTGCTGTACGTTCCCGCTTTTTTTGAGCCGAAAAAAATCAGCTCAAAAAAGAGCTCCACTGCCATCTCTCACGCAAACCCAATACTGATACAACACCCAATACCTAAACCCTAACACCCGAAATCATGAGCTATTTAGAAATCAAAGAACTAGAAATTTCGTTTCCAACACCAAAAGGAACATATGTTGCTGTAACAAACATTAATTTATCTATCAAAAAAGGGGAAATAATCTCCATAATAGGACATTCAGGTTGTGGAAAATCGACCATTATGAATGCCATCGCCGGAATGCTGACTCCAACAGGAGGAACGGTACAATTAAATGGAAAAACAATAAAAGGTCCCGGTCCCGACAGAGGAATCGTCTTTCAAAATTATTCCTTATTGCCTTGGTTATCTGTTCATGAAAACATTTTTCAAGCAGTTGATTCCGTAATGGATTGTACTAAAAAAGAAAAACATGAAATTGTTGATCATTATCTCAAAATGGTGAATTTACTTTCTCATAGAGACAAATTACCAGGACAATTATCTGGCGGAATGAAACAACGTGTCGCCATAGCGAGAGCTTTTGCTATCAATCCAGGAGTATTATTGTTAGACGAACCTTTTGGTGCATTAGATGCTTTTACAAAAAGTTCGATGCAATTGGAAGTTCTAAAACTATGGAATCTCAATAACCGCGACAAAACCATCATTATGATTACTCACGACATTGAAGAAGCCTTGTTCTTATCGGACAGAATCGTGGTTTTAAACGATGGGCCAGCTTCTACAATCAAAGAAATAGAAGCCGTTCATTTGCCAAGACCCCGAAACAAAATCGAAATCGTAAAATTACCCGAATATATTGAACTTCGAGATCGTTTATTACATCTTTTGACCGATAAATTTTCTATTGAAGATATGGGAATGGTTTATAAAAATTAATTGATTTTAAATTTGCTTTGGTTAATGATTCCTGTGGTGCAAAGCATTGCAGGGATTTTTTTCGTTAAAAAAATATAATAATTAAATTAAGAAATAACATGACAAATACAATTTTTGATTTCGTCGGAGATGAAACTGGTGATTGGAAAATAACTTCAATGGTAACACTTAAAGGCGATCCGATAAAATCTATTTCACATTTAACAAAAGTTTCCAGTAATTTAGTTCAAAACAAAACAGGAATCTGGATTCTCAAAGGAATCGTAAGCAATTTACGTTATACCGAAAAAGAAGATAAGGTAAAATTGGCTACTATTCAAGAAGACCTTGGAAGAAAAAACGCAACTTTTGCGGCATTTATTCCAATTCGTAAATCGGAAGCTTGGTGGAATCTAGCACAAGACGAACGCCGTAAAATTATGGAAAACAAATCCAAGCATACACATATGGGTATGAAATATTTGCCAGCCATTGCCCGAAAGTTATTTCATTCTAGAGATATTGGTGAACAATTTGATTTTTTGACTTGGTTTGAATATGCTCCTGCCGATGCCGATGCTTTTGAAGAACTTTTGTATACACTACGAAAAACAGAAGAATGGAATTATGTGGATCGAGAAATTGACATTCGTTTAAAAAAAAATGTTGAAATTATTGCATAAAAAAGCCTTTGATTGATTTCAAAGGCTTCGTTTTTACACTAAGTAAGTATGTATTATTTTGAAGACATTCTTTCCATTTTTCGAGATAAATCTTTTTGTTTGTCATTCATCATTTTGGTAACGGTGCTATGCATCCAAATCAAACATAGTATAGAAAATACCAATACAAGTATCCAAGAACTAGACCAGAAACCAGTGGCTGTCAATAAATAGCCAAAGATAATGGGACCAACAAATCCGCCTAAACCGCCCAACAATCCAACCATTCCGCCTACAACACCAACTTCATTCGGAAAATAATCAGGAATATGTTTATAAACTGCAGCCTTCCCTATTCCCCAAGAAATACCAATTAGGATAACTAAAACTAAATATACCCACATATTGGCGTCAAAATGAAGATGTGTAATTCCCTTGGCCAACAATTCCTTTTTCTTGACTTCTTGATTTTGTGTCACTACAACTTCTTGCCATGAATTACGCGTTGGTAAAATAGAAATCTCCATTGGTGTATTTACCTTTTTTGCAATTTTAAAATCCTTATCCCCTACTCTCACATTCGTTTCAGAAACTTCGGTAACAGTTCCTTTTTTTCCCGCCATGACACCTGGACCAGCTGTGGTTATATCCATTTTTGGAATCATAAGCAAGGTACTTAATACTACGGAAGAACACAAAACCCAATACATAACTTTTCGAGCTCCAAATTTATCGGATAAATAACCTCCAAAGGCGCGAATTATTCCAGAAGGCAAACTAAACATCGTGGCAAACATTCCGCCCATTACCAAGCTTGTTTGATATACATTCATAAAGTTTGGTAATAACCATTGCGAATACGCTACGAAAAATCCAAAAACCAAAAAGTAATAAGCTCCAAATCTCCATACCCTTGGACTTTTTAATGTAGAAAGCATTTGTGGGATTGTCTTATTTGATTTTTCTGTTTTTTTGTTTTTAGCAAATATCAAAAATAAGACTCCTATTACAATTAATGCAATTCCATAAATAATAGGTAAAATCTTCCATCCATTTTGAGGGTCTTCAATAGAAAAATGATTCAATAATGAAGGTGCCATAAAGGTCGTTATTGCAGCACCCGCATTCCCCATTCCGAAAATACCCAGTGCTCGTCCTTGCCATTCTTTAGGATACCAAACGGAGGTAAAACCAATTCCTACTGCAAATCCAGTTCCTACCGTTCCAAATAAGAAACTTAAAATAGCAAACATAAAAAAGCTGTTAGCAAAAGACAGTAAAAACAAGGGAATCGAACAAAGAAGAAGTAAAAAGGAAAACACATATTTTCCACCATATTTGTCCGTCAAAATACCCATTGGCAAACGCATTAATGAACCTGTCAAAATAGGAATTCCTAATAACCAACCCACCTGAACTACATCCCATTTGAATATTCCATTATCAACTAAAAAAGTAACTAATACACCATTTAGCGTCCAACAAGCAAAACAAACCGTGAAGGCGAGCGTGTTTAAAAATAGAATTCGATGGGATTGTGATAAGGAGTTTACTGTTTTCATAATACTTATATTTTTTACAAATATAAGTATTTATACTTATTTATATTTTTAAAATATGTAAATATACGTATTTTTATTAAATTCT
>CAIOTL010000245.1 GCA_903861155.1 uncultured Bacteroidota bacterium | reverse complement strand
ATGCTTGCCATAATTGTTACCAATACAAATCTGAAAAATCGATAAATTATATAAGATAAAATACCTAGAAAAAATATGTTTATAATCAGGCTTGTATAAGCTGCAAAGGTTTCTCCAATATTCCATTTTCTCAATAAAGGATAGCACCAACTGAATATTTTTTCCAAGAAGTTATACATTTTTTAAATATTTTTTTTCTACAAAAAATGTTGCAAAAGGAAGGAGTGAAGCAATTAATATAGTGAGAAACGATTTTAAATCCCAGCCTTGAGATTTTTTCAATAGGAACATTAAAAGGATATATCCTATAAATAACATTCCGTGAGTCATCCCAATTGGATATAAGAAAGTTTTATAAAGTATAGAATTTATGGGTTTAATGAGAAGCATATTCGAAAATAAAACCAAATAAGATAATCCTTCAAGGATTGCAATGTTCATAAAAGCTTTGTCCATCAAAAAGTAGTATTAATAAAATTTCAAACAAAATTAAGGATTAACATTGATTTTTGATGTATTCATTCCCAAAGTAATTTACTTTTGCAACAATAAACTTTGATAATGAGCAAACGAGATTTAAAAAAATACTTGGCGGCACTCAATAAAACCCAACTTGAAGAGCAAATACTCGAATTGTACGAAAAATTTGCTGTTGTAAAAACCTATTATGATTTTGTTTTTAATCCAAAGGAAGAATCTCTTTTACAGGAATCTAAACTCAAAATATCGAACGAATATTATCCGCAAAAAACTTCGGGAAAGCCCAGAAGACCAAAAATGCGTCGTTCAGTTGCTCAAAAGTATATCAAACATTTTATCGTTTTGGGAGTAGATCCCTTTATCATTGGGGATTTTATGCTTTATTCCATAGAAATTGCACAAACTTTTTCAGCAAATCGCGTGATAAAACCAGAATTATTTTTTAAAAGTATGTTCAATTCTTTCGAACAAGCCGTTATTTTTATGATTGCCAACGGTATTTTAGAAGAATTTAAACCCAGAATTTTGGCAATAAATAATGAAACTATTCAACAAAACTGGTTTAATAAAGTAGAATTTTCGGCTATAATTGAACGATTTGAATACTAAAAACTATACCCTATTAGTTTTATTTAGACATTCTCAATTATTTAAATTAAATTTTGATGTAATAACTCTTTTTTAGACGTATTTTTGCAAAAACCCAGCGAAAAACAATGTCTCAAAACATTTCAGAAACAGAAGTAGAAGATAAGAAAGAACTTTATTCCTATCAAAAAGGAGACATTGAGACCATTTTTGAAAGACTCGATAATGCTCCTAGTAATCACCATTTGTTATATCAATTGCCTACTGGCGGAGGAAAAACTGTTGTTTTTTCAGAAATTGTTCGACAATATCTGAAAAAACACGACAAAAAAGTGGTTGTTTTAACCCATAGAATCGAGCTTTGTAAGCAAACATCAAAAATGCTGAAAGGATTTGATGTAAAAAACAAAATTATTAACAGCAAAGTAAAAGAACTTCCGGACCAAAACGATTATTCGTGTTTCGTAGCAATGGTTGAAACGTTAAAAAACCGAATCAACGACGAAAAATTGCATCTCGACAACATTGGATTGGTGATTATCGATGAAGCCCATTATAATTCGTTTCGAAAATTATTGAGTTCCTTTAAAAATGCTTTTATACTGGGTGTTACCGCAACCCCTCTGAGCTCGAATGTGAAGCTTCCAATGCATGAAAACTATGATGAATTGATTGTAGGCGATACTATAAATTCCTTAATCGAAAAGGGGTTTTTGGCCAAAGCTACTACCTATAGTTATGACGTCGGTTTAACTTCATTAAAAGTGGGAATTAATGGCGATTACACCGTAAAATCATCCGATGATTTATATACGAATATGGCAATGCAGGAAAAATTATTGCATGCCTACACAGAAAAATCATTAGGTAAAAAAACCTTAATTTTCAATAACGGAATTAATACTTCGTTATATGTTTATGAAACTTTCAGAGAAGCCGGATTTGTCATTCGTCACCTTGACAATACAAGCAGCCCCGAAGAGCGAAAAGATATTTTGCAATGGTTCAAGAAAACTCCAGATGCTATCTTGACCTCGGTTGGAATTCTTACAACAGGTTTTGATGAGCCAACAGTTGAAACAATTATTCTAAACAGAGCTACAAAATCATTGACATTATACTTTCAAATGATAGGTCGTGGCTCCCGAAAATTACCCAATAAAAATACTTTTAATGTGATCGATTTGGGAAACAATGCAGCGCGTTTTGGGCTTTGGGATGAACCCGTAAATTGGCAACACATCTTTAAATCCCCTGAATTTTATTTGGAAAATTTACGCGACGATACAGAAATCGAATTGTATTTTAAATACACAATGCCACCAGAATTACGTGCCAAATTTGCCAAAACAGAAACCGTGACTTTTGATGTCGATGAGGAACATAAATTGGCCATTGCTCAGAATCTACGTTCAAAAGTAGTATTGGAAAAATCACTGGAACAGCATGCAGCAATGTGTGTGGACAATTGCGAAGAATTACAAGAAGCAAAATCGTTATCTAGGGAATTAGATCCAGATATTGAATGTCGTCTGAAACGCTATGCAAAATGTCTGAGCCAGTGCAGTAAAAACTATCGCGAATGGCTAGTTGAAGACTATAAAATGAAGTTAACTTTGTTAATAGGGAAAAAATACCGCGAAAGAATTATGAACGAAGCGGACTAGTGTCCAGTCGCAGTGTTCAGTTGTCCTCGCAATAAATCAAACGTCACTTAGAGTGTCACACTTTTGGAAGCGATGTATCAATAAACGATTAATACAACAACAAAAACAATTTTTATAAATTACATATCCAAAAAATGTCAAAACAATTTGTTGATTTAGGAATTTCAGTCCCTTTACTAAAGGCCATAACTGAATTAAAATTTGTTATTCCAACAGAAATTCAGCAAAAAACAATCCCCTTACTTTTATCAAATACTACTGATATTGTTGGTTTTTCTAAAACGGGAACAGGAAAAACGGCTGCTTTTGGATTGCCAATATTACAATTAATTAACACTCATTTACCAGTTGTTCAAGCAGTAATTCTGGTTCCAACCCGTGAATTAGGACATCAAATTTTTAGTAATTTGGCGATATTTGCAAAATATCTTCCAGAAGTTTCCATCGCTTCCACTTGTGGAGGAATCCCCATAAAACCACAAATAGAACGATTAACAAATCCGACACATATTATAGTTGCAACACCAGGAAGATTGATTGATTTGATCCAACGCAAAGCTGTTAACTTAAAAGAAACCCAATATCTCGTTCTTGATGAAGCGGACGAAATGGTGAGCATTTTGAAAGATAGTTTGGACGAAATCATTGCCGAACTGCCTAAAAATCATAAAACATTTTTGTTTTCGGCAACTTTACCAGGAACGATTAGACAATTGATTCAGAACTATCTATCTAAAAATGCAGTTCAAGTAAGTGCCAATATGGAAACTATTGGAAATCAAGGAATAGATCATCAATATATTGTTGTAAGTCCAATCGAAAAGTTGGATGTTTTAATGCATTTTCTAACTTCAAAAGAAGGAGAACGCGGTATTGTTTTTTGTAAAACCAAAGCAGCGGTTAATAAACTTGCTAAGAATTTAGCTATTAACCGGTTTTCATCTGGTGCTTTGCATGGAAGTTTATCACAAGGAATCCGAGATCGAATTATGGAACAATTCCGTGAAGGAAACATCAATATATTGATAGCAACTGATTTGGCTGCAAGAGGAATCGACGTGGCAGCAATTTCCTATGTGGTTAATTATCATTTGCCCGATGTGTATGAAGTTTATGTTCACCGTAGCGGAAGAACTGCAAGGGCAGGGGCGAAGGGACTTTCGTTAACGGTTCTGCAAGTTGAGGAAGTTGCTGAAATAGCTGATTTTGAAAAAGAGTTGGGAATAAATTTTTCTGCATATGAAAAACCCTCATCCGAAAATGTTGTGGAAAATAATACTTTATTGTGGGCAAAGCAAATCTTTAAAACCAAACCAAATCATAATGTTTCGGCGGATTTAAAAGAAAAAATAAAAACCGTATTTCATCATTTAACTAAAGATGAATTGATCGATAAATTATTGGCAAACTATTTACTACAATCAAAAACAGGAAGTTTTTCAAAAAGTGATAGCCTTATTAAAAAAAAGACCCGTTAATTTAAAAATTAATAACGTTATGATTTTTTTTGGTACACTTATTGTTGTAGGTTTGCTTTTTATAAATTACGGAATACTTGCAAATAGTAGCCTATTTTTCATTAAAAAATACAAAATAGTTGCCCCCCAAATTGAAAATAATAAAATATAATAAATGAAAGTT
>CAIOTL010000244.1 GCA_903861155.1 uncultured Bacteroidota bacterium | reverse complement strand
CCGGTTTATTGAAGATGGACTTCTTGGGTTTGAAAACCCTAACGTTGATAAAAGATACCGTTAAATTAGTAAAATATAGAAACGGAATCGATCTGAATCCAGACGAATTTCCTATTGATGATTTAAAGACGTACGAGCTTTTTCAGCGTGGTGAAACGGTCGGTATTTTTCAGTATGAAAGTGCGGGAATGCAAAAATACATGAAGGAATTGAAGCCGACGGTTTTTCCGGATTTGATAGCCATGAATGCTTTGTATCGTCCGGGACCAATCGCTTATATTCCGAGTTTCGTTAAACGAAAAAATGGCGAAGAGGAAATTGTTTATGACCTTGACGCTTGCGAGGAATTACTAAAAGATACTTACGGAATCACCGTTTACCAAGAACAAGTAATGCTTTTGTCCCAGAAATTGGCGGATTTCTCCAAAGGTGACGCCGACGTTTTGCGTAAAGCGATGGGGAAAAAGCAGAAAGATGTATTGGATAAAATGAAACCTAAATTTATCAGTCAGGCTGCCGCCAAAGGGCATCCCGAGGATAAATTGGAGAAAATCTGGAAAGACTGGGAAGCCTTTGCGGAATATGCATTTAATAAGTCGCATTCGACTTGTTATGCTTGGATTGCGTACCAAACGGCGTATTTGAAAGCAAATTATCCAGCCGAATATATGGCTGCGGTTTTGTCGAATAATATGAGCGACATCAAACAGGTTTCGTTCTTTATGGAAGAATGTAGACGCATGGGATTGCAGGTTTTGGGACCCGATGTAAATGAGTCGTTTTATAAATTTACGGTAAATGGTGATTATGCCGTTCGTTTTGGAATGGGAGCAGTAAAAGGTGTTGGATCTGGAGCTGTGGCAACCATTGTCGAAAGCCGAAAAGAAGGGAAATACAAGTCGATTTTTGATTTGACCAAGCGTATCGATTTGCGTGCCGCCAACAAAAAAGCATTAGAAAATCTAGCTTTGGCGGGTGGTTTCGATTCGTTTTTGGGAACGACAAGAGCGCAGTATTTTCATGATGATGGAGACGGAATTACCTTTTACGAAAAAGCCATTCGATACGGCGCGAAGTTTCAGGAAAACGAAAATTCGTCACAGGTGAGTTTATTTGGCGAAAGCAGCGATGTTCAAATTGCAGAACCTGTTGTGCCTCCTTGTGAGGATTGGAGTACGATGGAAAAATTAGCGAAAGAAAAAGAAGTTGTTGGGATTTATATTTCGGGGCATCCGTTGGATGATTACAAATTTGAGATGCATTATTTCTGTAACTCGAAGTTGGATTCCTTGAAAAACCTAGAACAATATGTGAATAAAAACCTGACTTTTGGAGGAATTATCAATAATGTACAACATCGTGTGGCCAAGAATGGTAAGGGTTGGGGGATATTTACGCTCGAAGGTTATGACGAAAGTTATGAGTTTAAAATTTTTGGTGAAGAGTATTTAAAATTCCGTCATTTCTTGATTCAGAATAATTTTACTTTTATGAAAGTATTAGTCAAAGAAGGTTGGGCCGATAAAGATACGGGTAAAAAAGGCGAACCAAGATTACAGTTTATAGCGATTCAATACTTGCAGGATGTGTTGCCTACGTTTGCCAAAAAACTAATCATTCATTTGAATATAAAGGATTTAAAAACGGATTTTATCCATCAATTGAGTACGATTCTTCAGGCGAATAAAGGGGATAATCTGGTGACGTTTGAAGTTATGGAATTGGAAACCATCAAAAAACAAATCGAGGTTACACCAACAGAAGTAGGGGTTGAGGGGATTGTTATGGATGAAGACGGAAATATTATCGAAGCTGAAAATGCTGTAATTGTCGAAGCCGAAGTCGAGGAAACTAAAATTATCACTCGATTATCAATGCCAAGCCGAAAATTGAAAATCAAGATTTCGAATGAATTGTTGGTGGAGTTGGAGAAGATGCAGATAAATTTTAAATTGAATTGATAAATTATAACAATTAAAAAATAGCTAAAAGTGATAAAAGTTACACTTCTTAACCTAAATGTTTCATTATCTTTGCAATCAAGTTTGTGATTTTATAGATTCAAGCTTTAAACTTTAAACAAAAAAACAATATGGCATTAGCAATAACAGATGCTACTTTTGAGGAAGTAGTTTTGAAATCAGACAAACCGGTAATGGTGGATTTTTGGGCAGCATGGTGTGGACCTTGTAGAATGGTTGGGCCAATCATTGACCAACTTGGTGAGGAATATGCTGGAAAAGTAGTAGTAGGAAAAGTAGATGTAGATGCAAATCAAGAATTTGCTGCAAAATATGGAGTTAGAAATATTCCAACAGTTTTGGTATTTCAGAACGGGGAAGTAGTAGGAAAACAAGTAGGTGTTGCTCCGAAACAAACTTACGCAGATAGTTTAGACGCATTGTTGTAATCTAAATATTTTGATTTATAGAATTAAGGTTTGACTAAAGTCAAGCCTTTTTTATTTATAATCTATAATTTTTTAATCATTCAATCATTTAATACATTTGAAATATGAAGATTGAATCACAGAGAGAGAAGATTTCGAGTTTCCAGCATCTTGAATTGTTGGCGAACCAAATTGTGGAAGGATTTATTTCGGGTATGCACAAAAGCCCTTTTCATGGATTTTCGGCTGAATTTGCGGAGCATAAAGTCTATAATGTTGGCGAAAGCACCAAACACATCGATTGGAAATTGTTTGCCAAAACTGATCGATTGTATACCAAGAAATTCGAAGAAGACACTAATTTACGGTGTCATATCATTATTGATAATTCGTCGTCGATGCATTATCCAAAACTCGAAGGCAAAGAAAAATTTTTTCAAAACAAGATTGGTTTTTCCGTTTTAGCTTCGGCCGTTTTGATGAATATTTTGAAGAAACAGCGCGATGCCATTGGCTTAAGTGTGTTTTCGGAAACCTATGAATATTATGCGCCCGAAAAAGGAAGCGATCGTCATCATCGAATGATTTTGAATGCTCTCGAAAATCTCTTAGAAGAACCAAAAGTTAAAATAAGCACCGATACCATAACATTTCTGCATCAAATAGCTCAAAAAATTCACCGTCGTTCGATGATTATTCTATTTACCGACATGTTTCAATCTGGAGACGAAGAAAAATTATTTACAGCTTTACAACATTTAAAACACAACAAGCACAAAGTGGTTTTGTTTCACGTTATCGACAACAAAACGGAACTGAATTTCGACTTTGACAACGCTCCAAGGAAGTTTATTGATATGGAAACTGGAGATGAGGTAAATATTTTTGCCGATAATATGAAAAATGAATATGAAAAAGGAGTGAATAGCTATTTCAAAAAGCTGGCTTTGACTTGCGTCCAAAACAAAATAAAGTACTTACCCATTGGGGTTGGTGACAGTTTCGAAAAAGTGTTGACTACATATTTAGTTGAAAAACAAAACTTTGGATAGTTAGACGAAATTTTATAAAATGTTTTTAGCAGAAACACTTGTAGATACAAAATTCTATAGTATATTTGCAACCGCAATAAAGCAGAGGTTTGGTAGTTCAGTTGGTTAGAATACATGCCTGTCACGCATGGGGTCGCGGGTTCGAGTCCCGTCCAGACCGCTAAATTGGGGAGAAGCGATTCAGAGATGAGTCGCTTTTTTGCCCCAAAAAAGCATCTAAAATAGTTGTGTTGTTTTCGCTACGACTTTGTAACTCGTAGCATGGTTTAGAAGTTAGACCGGTGAAAAGCTTTCCCTTTTAGGGATGGCTTTTTTGATTCATAGATTAACTAAATCGTTTTCTTTAGTGGGAATCAATCCTAAAACCTGTGTAGCGATAAAAACTAAATCCTTATTTATAATCTTAAATAAGTATTGCCAAACTTTAAAAAGCAGTATTCCTATAAACTTATTTTCAGTACTTTTGAAAAAGTAAAACACGCATTTATTTGGTAAACGAATATGAAAAAAATAATCGTATTTTTATACAATATTAGTCCAATTCAAAAACAGAACATTGAAGCAGTTTTCCCTTTTTTTGGTCGTTATCCTTTTTAATTCCTGCCAGTACTTCAACAAGCAAGTGCCTTCGGAAAAGGAATTGCTGCAAAAGGAATTGAAAGCTATCAATTGGAAAGAAGTGGACGAATTACCGTCGGTTGCCGATTGTGAAAAGATTGAAAATAAAACCCAGCGCGAACAATGCTTTTTCGAGTATATGACGCAGTTAATACAGCAAAAATTGAGCGTTGACACCTTATCGATTCTCTATCCAGAACTTGATACGATTGAGGTGAAAGTCACTATTTTTCCCAACGCCACAATGCAATTTGAACCCCAATTTTCTAAAGATTCCGTGGCTTACAATACCATAAAAATCGATAGTATTCTAAAAGCCCGCTTGGTCGATTTCCCAAAAGTGAATCCTGCCATCAAACGCGGAATCCCAGTAAAAACACAGTTTATTTTGCCGGTTATTTTAAAAGCTGAATAGTTTCTCTAGGAGCTATTTCCAGCCGTTCACACTATCTTTTTCTTTTTAAAGGGAAAAGAAAAAGGATATCGTTTCCATCTGTGGGCTAGGAATTTAGAAATTTAAAATTGCCTTCCCTTCCATTCATATTTCCCAAACAGTGAATACAAAGCCACGCTCGTACTAAAAAACGGATATAGTAAACTCCCAAAAATCAAATAACACATTCTCTTTCTAGTCAAGAAATGATTCGCTTTGTAAATCAAAATGGCATCAATGGTAAACTTTAAAATCAACAACGAAATAATATTTTGGAGCGGAATCAGATCCAATATCCAATACATCATACCTATCATACAGCACAAATTTCCACCAAAAACCACCAATCCCAAACCAATTCCAAACTTGCTTTGATACGAACTTGTTTTTGAAGCCCAGCGAACTCTTTGGTAAAACAAAGATTTCCAATCGTTCATCGGTTTTGTGGTAACAATTGTAGCATCAGATTTCACATAATGGACTTTCTCTGGGAATTGAGCAATAGCTTTTTGCAACAAAAAGACATCATCTCCGCTGGCTATTTTATCATTTCCGTCGAAACCGTCCAGTTCTTCGAAGAGTGATTTCGTGTATGCAAAGTTGGCGCCATTGCACATAAAACCTTTACCTAAACCAAAACTCCCGATTGTTGCACCTTGTAAACTCGCCAAATCCAATTGTTGGAAGTGATGTAAAAACAAATTTTCACAATAATAGGTTACGGCTCCGGAAATCATTAAAACTTCGTGATTTTGGATGTAATTGTCCAAGGTCAACAGCCAGTTTTCCTTGACCGTGCAATCTGCATCGGTCGTTATAATCCAGTCAGTTTTTACGAATTGGATTGCTGTTGAAATTGCGTCCTTTTTTGGTGAATTCGATTCCCGGATATTGTCAATTATCGAGATATTAAATCTAAAATGCTTCGCCAGTCCGCTGCCGCACGCGTCTAAAATCTGAAATCTAAAATCTGAAGCGTCATCAACAAGAATGACTTCAAACAAATCACTCGGATAATTTAATTTCGAAAAACTATTCAAAAGTTTTGGCATATTTTCGGCTTCATCCCGAAAAGGAACGATAATCGTAAACTTGGTTTTTGGCAATAAGCCATTAGATTCAAAGGATCTCACTTTCGAAAAGCCATAAATCAGCAAACCAATTGCTATGGAATAAAGGAACATAATACCGTATAAAATAAAAATCATTGTGCTATTTTAGTTTTAAAATTTATTACATAATAGCTCCCAATAATCACTGGTAAAACCACGTTCAAAAGCCACATTAGTGTACTTATAAAAACGACAATCCATTCGTTGACTCCAAGAATTCCGAAGAAATAAACGGCAATACTTCCTTTTACGGCAAAGTCCAAAAACTGGAACGTGGGCATTGAAGATGCCAAAAAGTAAACACTGGCAATGCTTGTCATCATAGTTATATAAGGTAAATGAACATCAAAAGCCAAGAACAGAAAATAGTATTGATGCGAAAAACTTAAATAACGACAAACGGCCAAAAAGATATTTTTCTGATGAATCGATTTCGGAATTTCATTAATCTTGTGAATTAGTTTTTCAATGGAATAGCCTTTAATTTTAAATTTTTTAAATCCAAAACCTAAAATCCAAAGAGCAAAACCTAAACATAAAATTACGATAACCCAAAATCTATAACCCAGAATCCATAAACCAATTGTTCCAAAAACAATCGATAAAATCATCTGTATTCCATTGCAAATCAGATTGAGAAAGACGATTTTTTTTGTTTTAGATTTTTTGAAAAACAGTGCTTTTCCAGCATATTCGCCCACACCATTTGGTGTAAATAATCCTGCAGTCAGTGCGCCAAGAACTTGTTTGGTTGCTTCTGCCAAAGATATTTTATGCAGATAAGAAACCAAGTTCTGCCATTTCAAAATTTCAAAAAATCGATTCAAAATACTTAACAATAGAATGAAACTAATTCCGGCAATTGACTGGTTTTTTTGGAAAATAATAATGAACTTCTCCCAATCGAGCTTGTCGTTATTCGCCAGTTGGTTGTAAATAAAATAAAAGGCGCCACCTACAATCAAAAGTTTGATTAGAAGTACAAGGAATTGTTTAGCTTTGTGAGATATTGAAATCATTGTTGCAAAGAAACATAAAATCTACACGTTAAGGAAACCTGACAGGTTTTTAAAACCTATGAGGTTTGATAAATAGATAAAATTGGCAAAGGAACGTATCATATTAGGAATTGATCCAGGAACGACGATTATGGGTTTTGGTTTGATAAAAGTAGTGGGTAAAAACATGTGTTTTATTCAACTCAATGAATTGCAATTGTCTAAATACGACAACCATTATCAAAAATTAAAAATCATTTTTGAACGCACTATCGAATTAATCGACACTCACAATCCGGACGAAATCGCGATTGAAGCACCTTTTTTTGGTAAAAATGTGCAATCGATGCTAAAGTTAGGAAGAGCACAAGGCGTTGCAATGGCGGCCGGACTTTCGAGAGATATCCCCATTACTGAATATGAACCCAAAAAAATTAAAATGGCGATTACCGGAAACGGAAATGCTAGCAAAGAACAAGTGGCCAAAATGCTCCAACAATTACTCGGCTTAAAAGAATTACCCAAAAATCTGGATAGCACAGATGGATTGGCGGCTGCAGTTTGTCATTTTTTCAATTCAGGAAAAGTGGTTGGTGCAAAAAGTTACACTGGTTGGGATGCTTTTGTGAAGCAGAATGAAGAACGAGTAAAAAAATGAGCGGAATTTACATTCATATTCCTTTTTGCAAGCAAGCGTGTCATTATTGCGACTTTCATTTTTCGACTTCAATAAAAAAGAAAGACGAAATGGTTTTGGCTTTGGCCAAAGAAATTCGAATGCGCAAAAGTGAGTTTTCAAATGAAGTTGTTGAGACAATATATTTTGGTGGAGGCACTCCAAGTGCTTTGACAACTACCGAAATACAATTTTTGATTGATGCGGTTTATGAAAATTATACCGTTTCCGAAAATCCTGAAATCACTCTTGAAGCCAATCCGGATGATTTGTCCAAAGAACGAATCATCGAATTATCAAAAAGCCCAATTAACCGATTAAGCATTGGAATTCAATCTTTTTTTGAAGAAGATTTAACGATGATGAATCGCGCTCACAATTCGGCGGAAGCCAAAGAATGTCTTGAAGAAGCTACAAAATATTTCGATAATATTTCCCTTGACTTGATTTATGGAATTCCGGGAATGAGCAACGAAAAATGGAAGCAAAATATCGAAACAGCTTTGTGTTTTGGCATTCCTCACATTTCGAGTTATGCTTTGACGGTCGAACCCAAAACGGCTTTGAACAAACTCATCCAAACCGGAAAAATTGCAAAACCCAAAGACGAGGTTGCCGAAGAACATTTTCAAATTTTGGTCGAAATGCTAGAAGCGAATGGGTTTATTCATTATGAATTGTCGAATTTTGGGAAAGAGAATTACTTCTCCAAGAATAATTCGGCGTATTGGTTGGGGAAAAAATATATCGGAATTGGACCTTCGGCACACAGTTATGACGGAATTTCGCGAAGCTGGAATGTTTCTAATAATTTCATTTATTTGAAATCTTTAGAGAAAAATAAATTGTCTTGCGAAACCGAAATCTTGTCAAAATCGGATCGTTATAACGAATATATTATGACGGGTTTACGAACCATTTGGGGCGTTTCATTGGAAAGAATTGAGAAAGAATTTGGCACAACTTATTTGGAATATCTTACTAATCAAGCACAAAAATTCCTCGATGACAATTTGATTTCCATTGAGGGAAATGTTCTAAAAGCGACCAAAAAAGGGAAATTTTTGACTGACGGAATTGCAAGTGATTTATTTTTGGTAAATTTTAAATAATTTTAAAATGAATCTAGAAATCTACTACGAATATTGCGTATCCAAAAAAGGCGCAACCGAACATTTTCCGTTCGATAAAGACATCTTAGTGTTCAAAGTGGGCGGAAAAATGTTTGCTTTGTCGTCATTAATCCAATGGGAAAAAGTCGAACCAAAAGTAAATTTGAAATGCAATCTAGAATATGCCCTGGAATTGCGGACACAATATTGCGATATAATTCCCGCATTTCATATGAACAAGGTCCATTGGAATACAATTATTATAAATGGCGAGGTTTCCGACAAATTTGTCAAGGAATTGATCGATCATTCTTACGAATTGGTTTTCAAAAGTTTAACCAAAAAAAACCAAACTGAAATTCTCGAATTCTAAAATTAGGCATTACTTTTGCACTTCAAAACAGTGTAGTCAAAAAACACACATCCATTAAAATAATGAAAGATCAAATAAAAAAAATCCTTAACGAAGAACAAGACCCTAAAGCCATTGAAAAAATCACTTCAAAACTCAATGATTTATTGATGAAAAACGAGGAAATAGGATATGTTGCCGTTCAGAAAAAGCCGGCTATCACTGTTCTTCCAGATAGCATTGTGATGACCAATAAACGAATTATTATTTGCCAGCCAAAAAACTTGGGACTTACAATGAATTTCACCGATTTTACTTGGGACGAAATAGAAGGAACTTTCGTGAAAGAAAACATCTTGGGTTCGGAGTTTTCGTTTTCCACCAAAATGGATTTGCAAGTTTCAATTGATTATATTCCAAAGATTCAGGCAAGAAAAATTTTCACCTATGCCAAGGAACAACTTGATATATTGAAAAATACCGCAATAAATATCGCCGTTTCAGATGCTGTTAAATCCCAAGAATCTGAAATCCCCAATAAAGAAACAATTGAAGAAATAGAAACGGAAGAGGTGATAAATTATGCAGAGATAATGCCTATTAATTTTACCCATACCGAAGAAATTATTCCAAATTCGGATTCAACTTTCGAAAAGAAATTGAATGAATTATCTCAAAAAGAACTTTTCGATAAGCTTCAGAACTATAAAAAATTGCTTGATAACGGATTAATTTTTCAAGTTGAATATGATGCCTTTAAAAAGGAAATATTAAGTTTTATGTAGCTTTTTGACAAAAGTATTAGAAAGTTTTAAGCGAAGCGAAGAAAATAAGGTAAAACCTCGGGAAGCATTAGATTTCCGAGGTTTTAATTTTATCATAAAATAATGTACTTATGTAACATTGGTTACAAAATAGAATGTTTTTAAAACCTAACTTTAATGTATAAATTAATACATTTAGTTATGACAACAACAGTAGTAATAGGAGGAAGTTTTGCCGGAATGACGGCAGCACTCGAAATCAAAAGAAAAGGAAAAAACGAACACAAGGTAATTTTAATTGACAAATCACCTTTGTTTTTATTCATTCCATCACTTATTTGGGTTCCTTTTGGAAGAAGAGAAATCAAGGATATTTCTTTTAGAAAAGAAGAAATATTGACAAAAAAGGGAGTAGATTTTGTCCTTACAGAGGCTTTAAAAGTAGATGCGAAAGCGCAAATTGTTTACACGGAAAAAGGGGAATTTAAATACGATAATTTGGTTGTTGCGACTGGCCCAAAAGTGAAATATGATATTGCTCCAGGAGTCGAAGAATTTGCGCATTATGTTGGTACGCCAAATGGTGCCATGAAAATACGAGTAGCATTGGAAGATTTCAAGAAAAATCCAGGTTCAATTGTTGTTGGTGCCACCCAAAATGCAGGTTGCATGGGGGCAGCATATGAGTTTTTATTCAATATCGAAAAATGGTTACGCGAACAAAATATTCGCAAGCAAGTAGATTTATATTGGATTACTCCCGAAGATTATTTGGGGCATTTCGGAATTGGCGGAATGCCAATGGGAGAAACTATGCTTAAGACATTTATGAAAATGTTTAATATTCATTATCGTACTGAAGTAGGCGTCAAAGAAGTGCAAGAAGATAAAGTAATACTGTCAACTGGAGAATTTCTTCCAAGTAAATTTACCATGTTGATGCCTCCATTCATTGGAGTAGATTTTGTGACTAACTCTCCTGATTTAAATGCTACACCAGCTGGGTATATTCGAGTTGGGGATGATTATAGGCACGAAGATTATCCAAGTATTTGGGCTGCCGGAATCGCTATTGATGTGAAACTGCCATTTACTCCTAAATCAGTTCCTTTTTCTTCTCCAAAAACAGGATATCCATCCGATGAAACTGGTAAAATTGTAGCCGAAAATATAATTAGGATTTCAAAAGGGAAAACTAAATTAGTCAAAAAAGCTTGGGGAAGAATTCCCGGACTCTGCGTTATGGATGCGGGTAAAAAAGAAGTACTTATTTTATCGACCTCCTTATTTAAACCAAGAGCTTTTGCTATTATGATTCCAAATGTGCTTTATGATTTCAACAAAGTTTTGTTGGAAAAATATTTCCTTTGGAAATCAAAAAAAGGATATGCCTTTTTACCCTAAAAAAAATATTACTTATTAAAAAACATCAAAGAAATTAGCTTTATTTGTGGTTTTAATTTTAAAGAGTTTTCTACTTCTTTACTATGAAAATTATTGGCTTGAATTTCTACTAATTTTGAGTAATTCTTCGGCCGATAATTAGTGATAAAATTTCGATTCTTAAATTTGTCACTAAATCGATTTCTTGAACAAGGCGAAGTTGTCCATGAATTTGTGTGTTTAATTTATTTGGCGTAAAAGGAAAAACTTATAATTTAGATGCAGTTTTTATCCAAATTTTATGATTATTTCTTTGCCAAATTCATTAATAAGCTTCCCCAAGCCATTATTAATAGGAGTCCGCCCACAGGAGTTATAAAACCAATCGCTTTGAAGTCAAATGAAGAAAGACTATTTATAGCCAATAAATAAATGGAACCCGAAAAGGAAATTACTCCAAACACAACCAAGTTGTAGATTAATTTTTTTGTTTTTTTTGACAACTCATTTGTCATCCCAATGAACAATAAAAATAGGGCATGATACATTTGGTATCGAACTCCAGTTTCGAAAGTGGAAAGTGCTTCAATTGATAAATTTTTTTTCAATGCGTGTGCTCCAAATGCACCCAAAACGATTGCTAACATTCCAAAAACTGCCGCTGTAAGGATAATTTTTTTGTTCATTTTATATTTTAATTTAATACAAAAATATCTCTTTCTCATTAAATATAAAGCCTTTTTGAAGATACATTTGCTATTTATTTTAATAATTTACGATTTTATATGCATTTATATTTGTTACAAATACAACATTTATATATATTTGTGTTACATTAATATAATTATGAGAACAATTCTAATCATTGGATCTGGAAGATCGTCATCGTCATTGATACAATACCTTTTAAATAAATCAGAAGAAGAAAATTTGCATCTTATTATTGGAGATTTATCGTTGGCCTCAGCTCAAAGCAAAACAAATAATCATTCCAATGCAACTGCTATTTCTTTAGATGTTTTTGACAAGAATCAAAGAAATGATGCTATTCAAAAAGCGGACATTGTTATTTCCATGTTGCCGGCGCGCCTTCATATTGAGGTTGCGAAGGATTGCATTACATTTAAAAAACATATGGTTACCGCTTCATACGTGAGTGATGCTATTCAGGAATTGGATGCTTTGGCCAAGGAAAACAATTTGATTTTTATGAATGAAATTGGTCTAGATCCAGGAATTGACCATATGAGCGCAATGAAAGTAATTAATGAAATCAGGGTTAAAGGAGGAAAAATGCTTTTGTTTGAATCTTTTTGTGGAGGCTTGGTTGCACCAGAATCGGACACTAATCTTTGGAATTATAAATTCACTTGGGCGCCAAGAAATGTGGTTCTTGCGGGACAAGGAGGCGCAGCGAAATTTCTTCAGGAAGGAGCCTATAAATATATTCCCTATTGGAATTTATTTCGCAGAACCGAATTTCTTGAAGTAGAAGGTTACGGCAGATTTGAAGCTTATTCGAATAGAGATTCGCTCAAATATCTAGATATTTATGGATTGAAAAACGTCCTTACTTTATATCGGGGAACTATTCGAAGAGTAGGTTTTTCGAAAGCATGGAATATGTTTGTGCAACTAGGAATGACCGATGACAGCTACATTATGGAAGATTCCGAGAATATGAGTTACAGGCAATTCGTGAATTCTTTTTTGCCCTATCATTCTACAGATTCCGTTGAAAGCAAAATTCGTTTGATTTTGAAAATTGATCAGGACGATATTATGTGGGATAAATTGTTGGAGTTAGATTTATTCAATAGCAACAAAAAAGTAGGATTAAAAAATGCTACTCCAGCTCAAATTCTCGAAAAAATCCTTGGAGATAGTTGGACACTTCAGCCCGAAGACAAAGATATGATTGTGATGTATCACAAGTTAGGCTATGAAATAAAAGGCAAAAAGGAGCAAATAGATTCAAAAATGGTTTGTATCGGCGAAAATCAAACCTATACTGCAATGGCAAAAACAGTTGGTTTGCCTGTCGCGATGGCAACATTATTAATCTTGAACGGCAAGATTAAAACGCCAGGAGTACAGCTTCCAATTCGGGAAGAAGTATATTTACCTATTTTGAAAGAACTGGAAGAATATGGTGTTGTTTTCAACGAAAGAGCTATGCCTTATTTGGGATATAATGCCGATAAATAGTATAAGATTCCAAAAAAATCCGTTTACTCAATTTAGAAAGGACGGATTTTATAGTTTTTGAACCTTAAAGTTTTTTCTATTTACTCAACTCCACAAAATATTTATAAAACAACGGAATGGTTTCGATGCCTTTCAAGTAATTAAAAACACCAAAATGTTCATTTGGCGAGTGAATCGCATCGCTATCTAAACCAAACCCCATTAAAATTGTTTTGCTTTTTAATTCCTTTTCGAACAAAGCCACAATAGGAATACTTCCGCCAGAACGGACTGGAATTGCGGGAACTCCAAAGGTTTCAGTATAGGCTTTATTTGCGGCTTTGTAGCCAATGCTGTCCGTTGGTGTCACATAACCTTGTCCGCCGTGGTGCGCTTTTACTTTCACTGCTACTCCAGCTGGAGCAATGCTGATGAAGTTTTTGGTAAACAATTCGGTTATTTCCTCCCAATCTTGATTAGGAACCAAACGCATAGAAATTTTGGCGAAAGCCTGACTAGCAATAACGGTTTTGGCTCCTTCACCTGTGTATCCTCCCCAAATTCCGTTGACGTCGAGTGTTGGTCGGATTGAATTTCTTTCGTTTGTTAAGTACCCTTTTTCGCCATAAACATCATTTAAAGCTAATGCTTTTTTGTAATCATCCAGATTGAAAGGTGCTTTAGCCATTTCAGCTCTTTCTTCGAGCGATAAATCTTGGACTTTATTATAAAAACCAGGAATCGTCACTTGATTATTTTCGTCGTGAAGCGAAGCAATCATTTTTGCTAAAACGTTGATTGGATTGGCAACTGCGCCACCATAAAGTCCGGAATGCAAATCGCGATTTGGACCGGTGACTTCGACTTCCACATAACTCAAACCGCGTAATCCTGTTGTGATAGAAGGTTGTTGGTTAGAGATCATTCCGGTATCTGAAATTAAAATTACGTCATTTTTCAACTTTTCCTGATTCCGTTCCACAAACCAACTTAAACTTTTGGAGCCAATTTCCTCTTCGCCTTCAATCATAAATTTTACGTTGCAAGGCAAAGTGTCGGATTGAACCATATATTCCAATGCTTTGATATGCATATACACTTGGCCTTTGTCATCGCAAGAACCACGGGCAAAAATAGCCCCTTCGGGATGAATATCAGTTTTTTTGATGATGGGTTCGAATGGTGGGGAAGTCCATAATTCGATTGGATCTGCTGGCTGGACATCGTAATGTCCGTAGACTAAAACGGTAGGTAAATTTTTATCAATGGTTTTTTCGCCATATACAATTGGGTTTCCCGGTGTTTCACAAATTTCGACAAAATCGCAACCAGCTTTTTCGAGACTTACTTTGACGGCATTTGCAACATTAAGAATATCTTGATTGTAAGCTGCATCGGCACTTACAGAAGGAATTTTTAAGAATTCGATTAATTCGCTGATGAAACGGTCTTTGTTCTGTTGAACGTATGATTTTATGGTTTCCATTATTTGTTATTTTTTAGAGTTTCAAAATTACAAAAAAGAGACCGAATATTTTTAGGCAAATTGCTTTGAAAGTTAGAAGATATGCTTATATTTGCACTCACAATTTTGCGGGTATGGTGAAATTGGTAGACATGCCAGACTTAGGATCTGGTGCCGCAAGGCGTGTAGGTTCGAGTCCTATTACCCGCACAAAAAAAGCTTCTCAATTTTGAGAAGCTTTTTTTGTGTAATTTATTGAAAGAACGTGAGTTCGCTTTAAAACTATAAAAACAAGATTTTTTTCCGATAATATATAGATAGAATTTACCTTTTTTACGACTTCATATTCGAAACTTTATATGTTTTTCCATCGCCTGTCGCTTCGACCACTTTGGCAATGTTTTCGGGAGTTAGAATAGTTTTGTCAAAGAAAACGGTTGCTGATTTCTTTTCGAAATTAACCGTTGCTTTTTGTACACCTTCAAGTCCGTTTAATTCCTCCTCAATTGTTTTGGCACAACCTATTGCACAAGTCATTCCGTTGATGGTGAAACTTGCTGTTTGAAGATTTGTGCTCACTATTTCCTTTTTAACTTTTGGGGCGTTTGAAACTGAAATAGTTTCTTTTGTTTTTTCCTTACACCCTACAAACAAAAGGCTAGCAAGAGTTATCGTTAAAATTGATTTGGAAAAGTTCATTGTAATTCTATTTAAAAGATTTATAATCTTGTTATTGCCGATAAAATTAGTAAAAAAAAGTAATGCTAATTCATAAAATTATTACAATTTTGAGCCAAAATTTGGTTTTATGTTTTCAAAAGAGTTAAAATGGATTTACTTGATTGTTCTTTCCTTGATTTGGGGAAGTTCCTTTATATTGATAAAAAAAGGATTGATTGGTTTGACCGCAATGCAATTGGGCTCGTTGCGAATCCTATTTGCTGCTATTTTTTTGTTGATAATAGGTTTTAAAAGTCTGTCTAAAATTCCCAAAAACAAATGGAAATATATTGCATTGACTTCATTATTTGGGACTTTTACTCCAGCCTATCTTTTTGCCATTGCAGAAACAGAAATTGACAGTTCTATCACTGCAATTTTAAATGCTTTGACTCCTTTGAACACCCTAATTTTGGGAGCGCTTTTTTTTGGAATAAGTTTTCAAAAAAGACAAATATGGGGTGTTTTTATTGGACTCATCGGAAGTGTTCTTTTAGTGCTTAACGGCGCGATGAATAATCCTGGACATAATTATTATTATGCAATATTGGTCATAATTGCAACCATTTGTTATGCCATAAATGTAAATCTCATCAAGAGGTTTCTGTCTGATTTGAGTCCTTTGAGTATAACGACAGGAAATTTCACCGTTTTATTTCTCCCCGCTTTTTTGATTTTGTTTTTCTCTGGTTTTTTCGAAGTAATTCATATAGAAAAAGTACAGCATTCTGTTTTGTTTATTATGATATTGGGTGTTGTAGGAACAGGAATTGCGAATGTTCTTTTTTTTAAACTGATACAAATGTCATCGCCAGTTTTTGCTACTTCAGTAACTTATTTAATTCCAATTGTTGCTTTCTTTTGGGGATTGTTAGATAACGAAATGCTGACACCAATTCAGTTTCTGGGTGCTTTTATCATTTTAATTGGAGTTTATTTGTCGGCCAAGAAATAATTTCAGATTTGGGACTAACAATAAAGGTTGTATTTCGGACAGCCTTTATTGTTAGTTCTTTTAAGCTGGGTATTTTTATTTTAAAACAGGTTTCTCTACGGGGTTTCCATATTTATCAAAATAAAATATTGGAATATTCAAGGTTTCCAAACCATGAATAACATCTGAACCTTTTCCTGCAATTACAATTCGTGTGTTGTCGATAAGAAAATATTTATTGGCTGCACGTTTCACATCTTCGACCGTAACGGCATTTATAGTTTTGATGTAATTCTCGTAAAAATTCTCTGGAAGAGCTTCTGTTTCTATATTTAATGCATATCGAGCTACCGCTTGGGGTTGTTGAACCTTCATTACAAATCGCCCGATGTAACCTGCTTTTACATTTGCAAGTACTTCGTCACTTACGTTTTCGGTTCTGATTCTTTTAATTTCCTTGATAAATTCTACAACGGCACTATCCGTAACGGTGCTCCTAACCGCTGATGCTGACCTTAATTTTGTAACATATTTACCCGCTCCAATGATTGCGTTAGCGCCATAAGTCCACCCGTGTTTCTCTCTTAAATTCATGTTTAAATAACTGTTGAAATCTCCGCCAAGAATATAAGTTGCTATTACTGCAGGGAAAAAATCGGGATCACTCATTTTTAAATGTACGGTGTTTACCAATGAAACTTCTGATTGGACGGCATTTGGCACATCGACAAAATTAATTTGGGTAAAGGGAACATCTTCTGGCGCGGCGTAAGTTAGTTTTGGGATACTTCTTTTTTCCCAAGAACCAAACAATTTTTCAACGACAGGTTTGACATTCTTGTATTTTATATCGCCAATGATTACTAAATAAGCATTTTCGGGCACGAAATAGTTTTGATAATTGGCTTCAATATCGGCGAGGGTAACATTTTTTAGTGTTTCTTCGGAAGTATATTCACCCGAAGGGTGGTTTTTTCCAAAGGCTAAAACATTAACAACTCTATTGGCAATTGCTGGAACACTTTTTTCTTGGGCTTTAAGTCCTTCCAAAAGTTTAGCTTTTTCTTTGTCAAATTCTATTTGAGTAAAATTAGGATTCAATGCGCCATCTGCCATCATCTCTAATACTCGACCAGCATATTTAGAAAGGGAACTGGCAAAAGCACCTTGTGAACTAAAACTCATATCGGCGCCAAAAAAATCTAACTCTTCGTTAAAGGCGTCTTTTGAGATTTTTTTAGAGCCATTCCCAATTAAATGACTGCTCAATTCGTCGACTCCTTTTTTGTTTTCTTCGGCAAAAGGAGCGTTGTCTAAAGTAAGATTGCAAATTACTCGTGGTAATTTATGATCTTCGACAATCATTACTTTTAAGCCGTTTTCCAATACAAACGTTTGGGGCTTTTTGATATGTACAACTGGAGCATTTCCAGGTTTGGGTTGTGTACGGTCTTGTGCTTGCATAATTCCAGTTAAGAGCAAAATGAATAATAGTATACTTGTTTTTTTCATGATTTGAACTGTCTTAGTTTTGAACTTGATCTTTAACGGGAACATAATCTAAGATTAATCTTTGATTTGGATTTAAATATTTTTTGGCGGCATCCCTAATTTCTTCCCGAGTAATGGAATGAAAAAGTTCAACCTCGGTATTAATCAAATTTATATCGCCATAAAGTAAATAGTATTTTGCTAGATTTTCGGCAATTCCTTCCACATTTGTATTGCTGTTTACAAATTGATTGTCAATTATATTTTGTAATTTTTCAAAATCTTTTTCGGAAATTAATTCTGTTTGCAATTTTGCAATTTCTTCGTCTATTTCTTTTAATAGGTTCGCGGTTGTGCCTTTCCCAAGTGGAAGGCCATAAATAATATACATTCCATAATCTTCTTGGCTATAGGTAAATGCGCCAATTTGTAGCGCCATTTTTTTATCATCAACAATTTTTTTATATAATATAGAGCTTTTCCCATTACTTAATAAAGAAGAAATCATTTCTAAAACTCTTGCATCCCTAGTTTTCATCGAAGGAGTTCTATAAGACGCAACAAGCATTGGAATCTTTATATTTGGGTCTTCGTAGGTAGCATTTATTTTTTGTGTTATTGGTTTTTCGGCAAAAATTTGTTTTTTTAAATCTTGACCTTTTGGAATTGTTCCAAAATACTTTTGAATCCATTTCTTGGCTTGTTTTTTCTCGAAATCACCGGCAACAACTAAAACAGCATTGTTAGGAATATAGAATTTTTTATGGAAAGCTTGAAATTCTTCAAGAGTTGCGGCATCTAAATCTTTCATAGAACCAATGGTTGTCCAACGATACGGATGATTTTTAAACATATTTTCTTTTACAACGGCAATATAATTTCCATAAGGGCGATTGTCGAAAACGGTTCTTTTTTCCTCTTTTATAACTCCGTTTTGAGTGTCGACGCCAATTTGATTGATTATAGGATGCATCATCCTTTCAGATTCCATCCAAAGTCCCAATTCTAGATTGTTCGAAGGAAAAACTTCGTAGTAATAAGTTCGGTCATCCGAAGTGTTGGCGTTGTTTATTCCTCCATTCGAAGACACAATCTTGAACCATTCACCACGTTTGATGTTTTGGGTTCCTTCGAATAATAAATGTTCGAAAAAGTGTGCAAATCCGTTTCTTTCCGGGTTTTCGTCTTTTGAACCCACATGGTACATTACCGAAGTTATAACTACGGGAGCCGAAGGGTCATTATGCAAAATAACATGCAGGCCATTGTCTAAATTATATTCTTCGAAAACTACTTTTTGGGCCTGAGCAATTCCTCCAAGCATAAGCGTTGTTATTAAAGTCATTATTAAATTTTTCATAGGAATTAATAAATTTTTATTTTCATCAGGAAATAAAAGAATTATTGTTACACCAAAAATACTTTTTTTTAATCAGGAATGGCAAATGATTCAGATTTTGTTAAAAATTTTACGATTTTATTCTAATAAAACGGCTGAAAACCATTGTAAAACCATTGAAAACCAAGGTAAAAAGAATTCGATTATTTTTTTGAAGGAACTAATTGCAGGATAAATATTTAATTGTATATTTGCAACCTTAAAAATTTATAAAACAATTTGTTATGTATGCAATCGTAGAGATAGCAGGGCAACAGTTTAAAGTTAGCAAAGACCTAAAGGTTTACGTTCACCGTTTGGCAAATGAAGAAGGAACTAAAGTTTCTTTCGACAAAGTTTATTTGTTAGACGACAACGGTACAATCACAATAGGCGCCCCAGCTATAGAAGGTGCTTCAGTAGAAGCTAAAGTGTTACAACACTTAAAAGGAGATAAAGTAATCGTTTTCAAAAAGAAAAGAAGAAAAGGTTACAAAAAGAGAAACGGTCACAGACAGTATCTTACTCAAATTGTAATTGAAGGTATTACTGCATCAGGTGCTAAAAAAGCAGCTCCGAAAAAAGCAGAAGCTGAAGTTGCTACAGAAGAAGTTGCAGATGCAGCTCCTAAAGTAAAAAAAGCTCCAAAAGCTAAAAAAGAAGACACACAAGAATAATAACAAAATAAAACTAATACGTCATGGCTCACAAGAAAGGTGTCGGTAGTTCCAAGAATGGTAGAGAATCAGAATCAAAACGTTTAGGCGTTAAGATTTTTGGTGGACAAGCTGCTATTGCAGGGAACATCATCGTAAGACAAAGAGGTTCAAAACATAATCCAGGTGAAAACGTTTACATTAGTAAAGATCACACCCTACACGCAAGAGTAGATGGAGTTGTTTTCTTCCAAAAGAAAAGAGATAATAAATCGTATGTATCTATACTTCCATTCGAAGTTGAAGCATAATTGATTTTCTCAATAATTACAAAACCCGTTTCGTGAGAAACGGGTTTTTTGTTTTCATTCTTCTTGAACTCCCAGAGGTTGTAAAAAACAAAATTGAATGTCTTTATTTTTGTAGTTTGTGATTTCAAATTAACTTAGCTACTTAAAACAAAATGTTTTGGACAAAACACAGAAAAAAAAGCCCCGAAAGGCTTTTTTTAGGCTAGGAGCCTGCGATAATACTATAGCGTATCAACCTGTGCTTTTCAATCCGCTAGAGATAGAATTGATAAGAGATAAAAGTTTAGTTAATAATTTTTCTGCTTTTTCTGGATTCTCATCTTTAATTTCTCTCCATTCTTTCATGTATTTAACTTGAAGTTTATGAAGAATTTTCAACTCAGTTTCTCTTTTATGTAAGTTCTCTAATTGATTTATTCTACGGTTTTTCAACGGTTCTCCAAAAATGGCTTCAATTTGTTTTATACCTTCTGAATGATCTTTTAAAATCATTTGCATAAAGTGATTTTTAACATTTTCGTCTTTTACTAATGCTGCATATTCTTGCATAATAGTAGTATCGGCAATAATCAAATTGGTTTCTACGTGAATAAGCATATATCTTAAAAACGGCCAATCATTCATTGAATCTTTAAGCAGTTTGTAATCTGATGGGGATTCGTCATGTAGTTTTTTAATAGCGAAGCCAATACCAATCCATCCTGTTAGATTGAAACGAGATTGATTCCAACTAAAAACCCAAGGAATGGCCCTTAAATCTGCAAGTGAACGTTTGCCAGAACGTCTAGCAGGACGTGATCCAATTTTGTTGTGCTCTAAAACATCTATTGGCGTTGCTTCTCCATAAAAAGTAATGAAATCAGGGTGATTTATTAAGCTTTGGAAATAATCTGCAGACCAGGTGGCAAGACGTTCCAAAATTTGAAATGGAAATTCACTGCCTTTTGCAATTATTTGCCCCCTCATTGTCTGACGAGCTGTTCCTGAAAGCAACATTTCTAAATTGTAAGTTGCATTCATCGGATTCGCAAGTTGCTGAGAAATCGTTTCTCCTTGAATAGTCAACTTTATATTTCCGCTTACCGCTTTTGACGGCATACTTTCTAAAAACCGGTTGTATTGACCTCCACCTCGGCTAATAGTGCCGCCTATGCCATGGAAATAGCATAATTTAACTTTGTGTTTGTCTCCTATTTCAGTAAGTCTTTTTTCAGCTTTGTAAATATTCCAACGACTTGCCAAAATCCCACCATCTTTATTACTGTCACTATATCCAAGCATTACTTCTTGAACTTCTGGCATAAATTGCATGCGTTTGTGAGTAATGGGATGACTTAAGAAAGTGTCTAATATTTCATTTCCATTTTCCAAATCTTGTATGGTTTCTAATAAAGGAGCTACTTTAATAGATTGATCTAAAATACCAACTTCGCGCATGAAAAGATATATTACCAATAAATCACTCAATTGTCTAGTCATACTTACAATCAATGTGCCAATACCATCCGTACCATACAAATCGATGTATTGACGAAGTACTTTAAAATACCCTAATACGCTGTCAGATTCTACTCCACAAGTGGTGCCAGACACAATAAAAGGACGATTGGTCTGCAATTCTTTGCTAATAAATTGAACACGTTTATTCTCCTCCCAATTAGTGAAATCATGGTCTTCATAACCAGCTGTTTTCAATATTTGACTTACGGCTATTTCATGATAATTACTGTTTTGTCTAATATCTAATTTAGCAAGATGGAATCCGAAACATTGTAAGTGACGCTCTACAGGAAAAAGTAATTCTTCTGCAATCTTGTAAGCTCCAATTTCTTGTAAAGTTACTCTAAGTAATTTTAAATCCGATTGAAGCGCAGCCGGTGTTGCATAGAAGGCGCTTGCAACATCCCGTTTATCAGCAATGGTATTTTCAAGACGAATAATTAACAGGTTAATATATTGCCGCCAAGGCTCCATTGGATTACGATTAACAGCTTTTTCTCCAACTTCTCCTAATGCTTTAGCTTTTAAATGTATAGCTTCCTGAAGTATTTTTGGAACGAAATTATTGGTATTAGACAAAGTCATACGAGATCCTAACGAAATCATTTTTTCGTGTAACAATGACAATGCAGTACTCCTAAGTAATGCTAATGTGCTTTTTGTAACATCAGGCGTTACAAAAGGATGTCCATCTCTGTCTCCTCCTACCCAGTTCCCAAAATGCAATAGAGGAAATTGTTCAGGTTGAGTTAGCTTTTTTGGATTTAAGCCCATAGTAATCCATGAGTTTTTTAATTGCTCATCACTTTGCTGTAAGGCTTGTGGAAATACTTTGCTAAAATAATAGATAACATTATTACGTTCTGCAATTAAGTCTGGTTTTTCCAAATAAACTTCACCTGTACGCCACCAACGTTCCAATAGCGTTTTTATTTTTTCTTTAATTGTGTTTCTTTCTGTTTTAGTCCAAATGTTGTTTTCGTTTTTTACTAACAGCAGATAAAGTTCTCTATGTAGTTCTAAAACGGAAACACGTTTTGCTTCTGTTGGGTGAGCAGTTAGGACAGGCATTACGCTCAGAGTCGATATCACCTCTGACATTTCTGCTTCACTAATCCCTTGATTTTTCCAAATTTTGAATGTTTCTCCCCAAGAACCTCGAATGGCCGATATGCCCATATCGTCTTCTAAATTCCTACGAAATTGTGTTGCTGCATTTTCTTCCACTAAGTTTGTTAATTGAAAATAGATGCTTAGCGCCTGTATAAGTTTCTCATCTGAAACTTTTCTGCTCTCAATTTCTTTTTTTTTATAGTCAGACTTCTTTAAGAGGTCGGCAATTTCGGCCTCATGCAAGTCTATCAACATTTCTTTGTAACAAGACATTAAAAAATTTAAGTCGTCCTTGGTTTTTTGGATTCCAATGGCCTCAATCTTTTTTTTCATTGTAATAAATTTAAGGATTCATTCATAAAAAATAGGCGTGATATTATCTTTATTGATAATATTGCTAATTTAAGTATTTTTTTGTAAAGAGCATAAAATCCATAGCAAAACCGCCATTAATTTGATTTATAAATCAAAAAATGTTGCTAAATCGTTTGAAATTTGAGAATATAGATCATTTTATCTACAGTAAAAAATCGCTAATTGATAAAGTTTAATTTGACAAATAAATCAATGTTATTTTTATAATTAAAAATTTTGCTTATTTTTCAAAAACAACACTTAAATTGACTTAGATGACAATGTTTGCGTTAAAAAAAACGACTTATTTTTAAGATAACTAACAAATTTAGTATTATTTATTGTTATTTCGAAGTTAAAATAAGTTTCTATTTTCATAGAAACAGAGAAGAATTTGTTTTGGTTCTTTAGTGTTTTTAAGCAAAAACAATATTTACTCTTAATTCCATTTTAGAACAGGAAAAACTACAAGCACGTTTAAAAAAAATTCACAAAAAAGTTTGATATTTTTTCTGTGAATTTTACTTAATTCGAAAGATACTATAGTACAAGTTAATTGTAAAAAATATATATGTTGCAATGGTTATTTAACCATTAAAACAATCCTTCAATAGACAAATATCTTTCGCCTGTATCATAATTAAAAGTTAGTACAACTGCTCCGTCTAGAATGGTTTGCAGTTTTTTGGCTACAGCAGCTAATGATGCACCAGTTGAAATTCCAACAAGAATACCTTCTTCTTTTGCAATTTTTCTGGCGTATTCAAAAGATTCGTCTTTGCTTACTTGAACTACTTCGTCAATTAAATCGTCGCGGTAAATGGATGGGATGAACCCTGCTCCGATTCCTTGTAAAGGATGAGGCCCTGGTGCGCCACCGCTTAATACTGGAGATAATTCAGGCTCAACAGCAATTACTTTTAGATTAGGAAATTTAGCTTTCAAAACTTTTGCAATGCCTGTAATATGTCCGCCAGTTCCAACGCCAGTAATGATATAGTCTAAACCATTAGGAAAATCGGCGAGAATTTCTTGTGCGGTAGTTTTTTCGTGAATGGCAACATTGGCGGGATTGTCAAATTGTTTTGGTGACCAAGAATTTGGAGTTTCAAGAACTAATTCGGCAGCTTTTTCAATAGCGCCTTTCATTCCTTTTTCGCGTGGGGTAAGTACGAATTCGGCACCATAAATTTCCATTAATTTTCGGCGTTCCACACTCATGGAATCTGGCATAACGAGAATCACTTTGTATCCTTTTACTGCTGCCACTAACGCTAATCCAATTCCCGTATTTCCTGAAGTAGGTTCGATAATTATGCTATCAGTATTCAATAATCCTTTGCTTTCGGCGTCTTCAATCATGGCTAATGCAATCCTGTCCTTGATGCTATTTCCAGGATTTGATCTTTCTAATTTAATCCAAACTTCTTTGCTCTTTCCAAATAATTTATTGATTTTAACTACGGGTGTATTTCCTATGGTTTCTAAAATAGTTTTTGCTTTCATATTTGGTGTGTTATGATTTGAATAGTATGTTTTTTACTCCTTTTCGAGTACTTCGCTTATTTGCTTGTGAAGTTCAGGGATTTTATTTTTAACAACATCCCAAATAATGGTATAATTGACTCCCATATAGTCGTGAATTAATCGATCTCTCATTCCAGCCATATTCTTCCAAGTGATGGAATTGAATTTTAGTTTGAAGTCAGCAGGGATTTTCTTCGTGGCTTCTCCAATAATTTCTAGACTCCGGATAACCGCTCTTTTCAGCGTTTCATCTTCCAGAAAAGCTTCTTTTGTTAAATTATCGTCAACGACAGATAAAATAAAAGCAATTTCATCTCGAATATGTTTGATGTATTCCAGAGGTTCTTTAGACATAAACTACTTCGTTTAAAATTTTTGGACCAATATAGGGGCTCAAACCATTTTTTGTGACCATTTCAATTTTTTCATTTTTGAATACTTTTTCAAAAATATCATAGATGGCCATATAATTATCAAAATTTTCTTGATCGGGTTCAAAATCAACCAAAAGATCAATATCGCTTTTTTCTAACTGCTCATTACGAGCATAAGAACCAAATAACCCAATAGCACTAATCCCAAATTTAGCCAATTCGGGTCTGTGCAATTTTAGCTGATGCAATATGTTTTCTTTGGTTGTCATTTTTAAAATTTTATCAAAGATACAAAACAATATGATTTTTTGATTAAAGAAATAAATCTTGAATTGGTGAGTGGGGTTTTTTGAAAAAACTCCTAAACTTTTGGGAGAATAGGAGTTTTGAGGTTTTTATGTTGTTTAGGAAGTCAAGAGACTTCTAAGAGCAAGTTGCAAGCCTATTAGTAATCTTCTTTTCTTTTTAATTTAGCAGCTTCAATATCTATTTCCATGTCTTCTACTTTTTTTGTCTTTGAATCTACCTCTGTTTTTGCTTTATTTAATTTATTCTGAAATTTAGCTATTTGCTTTTTAGATTTTTCAATTTTTTTTGATTATTGCTGCTCTCTGGAGTGCTTTCAAGATTTTTTAGATTTTCTTTTTCTTTTTTTAGATCAGCTTCTTTTTCCCATGCTTTTTTTGCTAGTTTTATTAGTTTTCGTTCTTCATTTGCTAATTTGGCTTGTGCATTTTCAGCGCGACTTAAATAAAGAGGTTTAACAATTGACGTTTGTGGAAGTTCTGGGCGTTTATTCTCCCACTGATTAAATACCGGATCTTGCATTTTTGGTTTTGGCGGATTAAAATTTTGTGCATTTACAAAAAGGGGCAATATCATTATTATCATTACAATCAGGCGTGTTCTCATAATTAGGTTTTGTTTTTCGAAAATATAATATACTTCAAAAGTATGTAAAATATCTGATTAATTTTAAGGTTATTAATTACTGTGCCGTGAGGGATAGCAGTGGAAATCCTTTATGTTTTTTCCTTTAAAAACATAGAGATTGCAACGAATAGCCCGACCCGTAGGGTCACGCCCAAAAACAAAAACCCTCACATTGCTGCAAGGGTTTCAATTCGTCAATCAAAAATCGTATTTCGATTAATATCTGTAATACTCCGGTTTAAACGGTCCTTCAACCTTCACCCCAATATAATCAGCTTGGTCAACACGTAAAGTTTCTAGTTCAACACCTAGTTTTGCTAAGTGCAACATGGCTACTTTTTCATCTAAATGTTTTGGCAACATATATACGTCATTGTTGTATGCCGCACTGTTTTTCCACAATTCGATTTGAGCTAAAGTTTGGTTGGTGAATGAGTTACTCATCACAAAACTTGGGTGACCTGTAGCACAACCAAGGTTTACCAAACGACCTTCAGCTAAAATAAGAATATCTTTTCCAGCGATTGTATATTTGTCAACCTGAGGTTTGATTTCGATTTTTGATGCGCCATGGTTTTTGTTCAACCAAGCCATATCAATTTCGTTATCAAAATGTCCAATGTTGCAAACGATAGTTTTGTCTTTCATTTGTTCGAAATGAGAACCCAAAACGATATCTTTATTACCAGTAGTTGTTATGATGATGTCAGCAGTAGCGATAACTGTATTTAATTTTTTAACTTCAAAACCGTCCATTGCAGCTTGAAGAGCACAAATCGGGTCAATTTCAGTAACAGTCACAATAGAACCAGCACCTCTAAAAGAAGCTGCAGTTCCTTTTCCTACATCACCATAACCACAAACGACTACTCTTTTCCCAGCAAGCATAATATCTGTTGCACGACGAACAGCATCAACTGCTGATTCTTTACAGCCGTATTTGTTGTCAAATTTCGATTTAGTAACCGAGTCATTTACATTGATAGCGGGCATTGGTAACGTTCCAGCTTTTACTCTTTCGTACAATCTATGAACACCAGTTGTAGTTTCTTCGCTCAATCCCTTGATTCCAGCAACTAATTCTGGGAAACGGTCAATAACCATATTTGTTAAATCGCCACCGTCATCAAGAATCATATTCAATGGTTTTCTGTCTTCTCCAAAGAATAAAGTTTGTTCAATACACCAGTCAAAATCCGGCTCATTCAAACCTTTCCAAGCATAAACTTGAATTCCGGCAGCAGCAATTGCAGCAGCAGCTTGATCTTGAGTAGAGAAAATATTACAAGAACTCCAAGTCACTTCAGCACCAAGAGCGATTAATGTTTCAATTAAAACCGCAGTTTGAATCGTCATGTGTAAACATCCTGCAATACGAGCGCCAGCAAGAGGTTGTTCGTCTTTGTATTCTGCACGAAGTGCCATTAAGCCTGGCATTTCAGCTTCCGCCAATTCAATTTCTTTTCTTCCCCAAGCCGCCAAGGAAATGTCTTTTACTTTGAAAGCCACATAAGGCATAGTCGTTGTACTCATTTATAGTATATTTGTAATTGTAAATTTTTTTTGCAAATCTACGTAATAACTTTATAATTTAAAAAGCATTCGGGAACATTTATGAATTGTTTAATCCTGTAATCTTTTGAATTTTAACAAAATAATTTTTTTTAGGAGCTAATCCTGTTATGCGTTGCAATCTTTTTTTAGGTAAAAAAACTCAATAAAGGATTCTCACCGCTATCGGGGCTAATAAATAGATATACAAAATGCCATTATTCAAAACCATAAATTTCAATTCGGTAACCCAAATTCTCGTTTGGAAAATAACCGAATCTTATCAGGAATTATACCATGAAGTATCATTGACTAAGAAAAGTCTATTGCGATTGCAAGGAATGAAATCCGAATTGCATCAATGTGGTTTTCTCAGTGTTCGCAAACTATTGCAAGAAGCCGGCTACAATGATTTCGATTTATATTATGATGAATCGGGAAAACCGCATCTCCAAGGCGGAAAATTCATTTCCATCTCGCATTCTCACCAGTTTTCTACAATAATAATAAGTGACCAAAAAGCAGGAATCGACATCGAAATGCAAAGAGAAAAAATCCTCCGAATCGCCGATAAATTTATAAACATCCAAGAATTCGAAAAAATAAAAAGCTTTGGTAATCAAGATTACATCAAAAAATTAACTACGAAATGGGGCGCAAAAGAAGCTATTTTTAAAATCCGAAACGAAAAAGGAATCAGTTTCAAAGATCATATTCAAGTAAATACATTTGAAATAGAATGCAAGAAAACAATTGCAATTCTTGAAATGGAAAATGTGAAACAACAATTCTCCATTTACTTTGAAGAGTTTGAAGGATTCACCTTAGTATATGCGTTCGAAAATTAAAAAAAATCCATTTCATCTGTGTGCCAAAAAATGACAAACATTTACAACAACATTTTACAATCAAAAGACGATAACGAAAAGTTGCTCGCCATTCTCCTCGATCCAGACAAAATCGATTTGGAAAATGTTGTAACATTAATCGAAAAAATAAATCAATCGCCAGCAACCCATATTTTTATTGGAGGAAGCATCGTAGAAAACAACCTGATAGATAAATTGATTCTTAAGATTCAACAAAACTGCGACTTACCAATTGTCCTTTTCCCTGGAAATCCATCCCAAATTTCAGATCAAGCTGATGCGATTTTGTTCCTCTCTTTAATCTCAGGCAGAAATTCGGATTTTCTAATCGAGCATCAAGTAAACGCTGTTCCAATCCTAAAACAAACCAATCTCGAAGTCATTTCGACAGGATATATTTTAATTGAAAGCGGAACAGAAACGGCGGTAGAACGCGTGAGTCAAACAAAACCATTAGCTAAAAATAATCCAGAATATATATTACAAACCGCACAAGCAGGAGAAATGCTAGGTGCTAAACTCATTTATCTCGAAGCGGGAAGCGGAGCAGATTGTCCTGTTTCTAAGGAAATAATAAAATTGGTTTCTAAAAACATCGAAATTCCGTTGTTAGTTGGTGGAGGAATTATAGATTTGCAAGGAATTCAAAACGCCTATGGTTCTGGCGCCGATTTGGTAGTCATTGGAACGGCATTTGAGAATGATATTGATTTTTTTAATAAATAAAAACATGATAGAATTTTTCTTGAATGCTTATAAAGATGTCTCAACAACACAAATTGTACTTGAATTCATAGCTTTCGTATTCGGGATTTTGAGTGTTTGGTTTGCGAAAAAAGAAAATATTTGGGTGTATCCCACAGGATTGATTGCCACAATAATCACGACTTATCTTCTTTATATTGCGGGTTATCTTGGTGATATGATGATTAACGGCTATTTCACCATAATGAGCATTTATGGGTGGTACAATTGGGCGCGAAAAGGAAACGAATCAGACAATCTTTCAATCACGAGAACCAACAGCAGAGAAAAAATAATAGGAATTGCATTGTTTTTCATTACAATTTTTGTAGTTTTCGGGGTGTATAATTTCTTCGATTACAAAATCCGAAAAGACAATTATATTGACATTTTTGCCTCTGGAATATTTTTCGCTGGTATGTGGTATATGGCCAAGAAAAAAATTGAAAATTGGACACTTTGGATTTTCGGTGATTTAATTGTTACCCCATTATACGCCTATCGCGGGCTGGGAATGTTATCTTTGCAGTATCTAATTTTTACAATTTTAGCTATTTCAGCTTATTTAGAATGGAAGAAAATCTTAAACAACTCCCGAATACCGGAAGTTCAGAAGTAATAAAAATTGCACTTTTTGGCCCGGAATCTACTGGGAAAACCACATTGGCAATTCAACTCGCCGAACATTTTAAAACGGCCTGGGTTCCTGAGTTCGCGCGTGACTATCTCCAGGAAAAATGGGATAAAACTGGGCAAATTTGTGACGTTGACGATATGCTTCCAATTGCTTATGGCCAAACCAAGTTAGAAAATGACGTACTGTCATCTGCCAATAAATTTCTTTTTTGCGACACCAATTTGTTGGTAACTAAAGTTTTTTCGGAAGTATATTATAACTTTTGCAATCCATTATTGGACATCGTGGCACTGGAACACGAATACGATTTGTTTTTCCTTACTGACATTGATGTTCTTTGGGAAAAAGATGATTTAAGAGACAAAGCAGAAGATAGAGAATCCGTTTTTGCGGTTTTCAAACAGACATTAGTCAACAATAACAAACCTTTTATCACGCTTTCCGGAGATAAAAATTTTAGATTAAAAAAAGCAGTTGCTATTGTTAATGATTTGGCTAAAGCAAAAAAAATGGGGTTTTCTTCCCTTGATTTTGTGCAGATTTATGAGCACAAAATCCCATTGGAAAATATTCAAAATCAATTAAACATTTTCAAAAATGGAATTTCAAAGACTGTTTTAGTTGAACCTGCGACAGTTTCTAAAGGAATTTTGAAACTTTCGGAAAATGATTTTCATCAAAAAGCCAGTTTTTTTGATGCCAACAAATCAAATTTAAAGATAGAAAAATTTGTTCCAGCTTCGGGAGCTGCCAGTAGGATGTTTAAGTTTTTGAGTCGATTTTTGAATGAATTTGATCTAGAAAACGAAAGTATCAACGCTTATATTAACAGGAAAAAGGACAGTGAACTTTCCATTTTTATAGTGGGAATGGAAAAATTTTCTTTTTTTGAGGCAACCATCAAAAAATTGAAACAGTTTTTTCCAGACTTTAACTCATTGGAAAGAGATTATAAAAACTATTATTTTATAAAATTTCTTCTTTCGTCTGATTATTTTGATTTTGCAAATAAGCCCAAAGCAATTCTTCCTTTTCATAAATATAAAACCCACATTGCAACGGCTATCGAAGAACATTTGTATGAATGTGTCTATTATTCGAGTTCAAACGGAAATTCTCATTTGCATTTTACCATTTCAGAAGCGCATCAAAATCAATTTGAAAGCATCATAAATACGGTAATAAATACAGTTGAAAACAAATCTGGAACTGCTATAAATATCAGTTATTCATACCAAAATAAATCCACAGATACTATTGCTGTTGATTTGGAGGACAATCCGCTTAAAGACGAAAATAACAGATTAGTTTTCAGACCTGGAGGTCACGGTGCGTTGATAGAAAATCTAAATGGTCTTGAAGCCGATATTGTTTTTATAAAAAACATTGACAACGTCATTCAAGAACACCTTGAAATTATTACTTTGTATAAAAAAGCATTGGCGGGAATTTTGGTTGAAATTCAACAAAAAACCTTCAAGTATTTGAATGAAATTGAAAATTTGAAGGATGATAAGTTTGAAGAGATTCTAGATTTCGCCAAAAACAACTTGAATCTTGAAATAATTGGGAATTTTTCGAAATTCACGTTGGAAAATAAATTCACTCACTTAAAAAATCTACTTAACCGACCGATTCGGGTTTGCGGGATGGTAAAAAATGAAGGAGAACCTGGCGGAGGACCGTTTTGGGTTTGGGATTCAAAAGGAAATCTTTCATTGCAAATTGTGGAGAGTTCACAAGTTGATTTAAAAAATCCAAATCAGGTAAAAATCCTGAATCAAGCCACTCATTTCAATCCAGTGGATTTAGTATGTGGAATACGGAATTACAAAAACGAGAAATTTGATTTCAATTTTTTCATTGATCATACTAGAGGATTTATTGTCGAGAAAAATAAAAATGGGCAGCCTATAAAAGGATATGAATTGCCGGGATTATGGAATGGAGCGATGGCAAAGTGGATAACTATTTTTGTTGAAGTTCCATTGATTACCTTCAATCCGGTGAAAACGGTGAATGATTTATTAAAACCAGCTCATCAACCACAATAACTTTGGAGCCTGAAAAAATAATATCAGAATTGCAGTTCAAAGCTGTCCGAAGTAGTGGTGCCGGTGGTCAAAACGTGAACAAGGTTTCCTCGAAAGTGGTTTTGTCTTTCGATTTGAAAAATTCCCAAGCCTTGTCAGAAGAGGAAAAATCGAGACTGGAAACGAAACTTTCTTCGAGATTAACATCAGAACAAATTCTGATTTTAAAGTGTGACGAAGATCGGAGTCAACCCAAAAATAAAGTGATTGTAACCAAACGGTTTCTGGATATAATTACTGCCGGTCTTGTGATTCCGAAAATCAGGGAAGCCATAAAAATTCCAAAATCGGTCATTCGAAAACGAATCAAGGACAAAAAGAATTTATCCGAAATCAAGAAATATCGCAGAAAACCAGAATTTTAGTTTTTTTAAAAAACTTTAAACTTTATTCAAAAAAAGCTATATTTGCCCGTCTCAAAGGGGTGCTCTAAATGACGAGCTGAGATTATACCCAACGAACCTGAACAGGTAATGCTGTTAAGGGAAATAGATTCGAAGATGATGTGCACGTCATTCTAAAAAATCTGAACCAATCATTTTTTAATTTAACAAAAGAATAATTCCCCCTTTTATTCGTAAACTTTTTTACGGATGAACACTTTATTTTACAAAAAAGGCCAAGAGCCAAGAACCAAGAGTCAAAACAGAAGCAAATTTTTAGCAACTTGCTTCTTTCTTCTAATTTCTTTTTTCTCTTTTTCACAAGAAAAACAACAAGACACAACCAAAGTCAGCCAACTTGATGAAGTTTTGGTTTCGGCGGTTCGTGTTACCACGAAAACACCTGTCAGTTTCAGCAATTTGGATAAAAATGAAATCAAGTTCCGAAATTTGGGACAAGATATTCCCATTTTGATGAACTATTTACCATCAGTTGTCACCACTTCCGATGCTGGAAATGGAGTGGGTTACACTGGGATTCGCGTTCGCGGAAGCGATGCAACGCGTGTAAATGTGACAATAAACGGAATTCCGTACAACGATTCGGAAAGTAGTGGCACCTATTTTGTTGATTTACCTGATTTTGCTTCTTCGGTCGAAAGTTTGCAGTTGCAGCGCGGCGTGGGAACTTCCACCAATGGAGCCGGAGCTTTTGGCGCAAGCCTAAATATGCTTACCGATAGTTATTCTAAAGTGAGCAATGGCGAAATTTCTAATTCCTATGGGAGTTTCAATACCCAGAAACATACCGTAAAATTTAGCACCGGTTTGATGAATGATCATTTTGAGATTGCAGGTCGTTTGTCGGCTTTAAAATCGGATGGATATATTGATCGTGGTGCTTCTGATATGAAATCTTATTTCCTGCAAGGAACTTATGTGGGTAAAACGACATTGATTAAAGCCTTGGCTTTTGGAGGAAAAGAGAAAACCTATCAATCTTGGTATGGTGTCGATGGGGAGACATTGGCAACCGACCGGACTTTTAATTTTGCGGGAATGTATACCGACTTAAACGGAAACAAGCAATTTTACAAGAATGAAACCGACAACTATCAGCAGGACAATTACCAGCTGCATTGGAATGAAAAAGTTTCTAAAAACTGGAATACTAATTTGGCGTTTCATTACACAAAAGGCAAAGGATATTATGAGGAATACCTGAACAATCAAGCCTTTGCAGATTATGGAATGCTCCCAGTTGTTGGGCAAACTACCACCGATTTAATTCGTCAACAATGGTTGGATAATAATTTCTACGGAACTACATTTTCAGCAAATTATAAGTCCGAAAAGTTAGATATGATTTTTGGTGGAGGATATAATAAATACGAAGGAGGGCATTATGGTCAAGTAATATGGGCACGTTTTGCTTCTCAAAGTGAATTGGGAGATAAATACTATGATAATTCTGCAACAAAAAACGACGGGAATGTTTTTGCAAAAGCCAATTACCAAATCAGTTCAAAAATTAGTTTGTTTGGAGATTTACAACTTCGAAATGTGCTATACAAAATCGATAGTCCAGAAACGGGTTTGGTAAACGCCAATTTTAATTTTTTCAATCCAAAAGCAGGGTTAAATTATACGATAAACGAAAAGAATATCTTGTATTTTTCGTATGCAAGAGCCAATCGTGAACCGAACCGAACCGATTATGAAGGAGGAAACGCAAAACCAGAAAAGCTGAACGACTTTGAATTAGGTTGGCGATATGCTGGCGAAAAAGTAAAATTCAATTCGAATATTTATTATATGGCTTACAAAGATCAACTGATTTTAACCGGAAATTTAGATAATGTTGGAAATCCAATTCGTTCTAATAGCGATAAAAGTTATCGTTTAGGATTAGAGGTTGACGCTACAATTTCGTTGTCAGAAAAGTTTTTTATCAGACCTAATTTTACTTTAAGCAGCAATAAAAACCTTGATTTGGCTGTTGCCGGACAAAATTATGGAACGACAACTATTGCTTATTCACCATCAATTATTGCCGGAAATATTTTGGTTTACAAACCAATTGAAAGTTTGCAAATTTCACTTTTGCAAAAATTCGTTGGAGAACAATATCTGAATAATATTGAATTACCGGCCGCAAAATTAGCCAGTTATTTTGTGAATGATTTAAATGTATCCTATGAAATTAAGCCCAAATCTGTCTTTAAGTCAATTGTGGTGACAGGATTGGGCAACAATATTTTAAACAAAAAATATATTTCAAATGGTTATATGTATGATATTACTCCGTATTACTATCCTCAGGCAAGAATCAATTTCTTGGCAGGATTGACGTTAAAGTTCTAGAAAATTATTGGTTGCATTTGATAAAATCCTGATGGTTATGCTATCAGGTTTTTTTTGCTAATTATACACCCGAAGCATATTTCCATTCACTTCAACCCGATATTGTTTCAACGGATATTGCAAACTACCTTGGCCGGTAAATAAACTATATTCCTTACCATCACAAGGGCAAACCGCATTAATTCCTTTTATGGTCATCGTAGAACATGCTCCTAAAGCTTGATTGGGACAAGCCGCATCAAAGGCATTGTAGTTACTGCCTCCAGCATTAAAAATAATTATTCCTCGAACGCCTTGTCCAGCATAATATATGGCATTGCTCACGTATTGTAGATTGGAATAAGAAGGCAAATCCATATTGATATCTATCGTAAATGTATAATTCGGAATGTAGGGATTTTGGTTATTAAAATTACTGGGGCTACAGCCAAAGAACATTGGAATAGTAAGCAAAAAGAGAAAATAGTTTTTCATTTTCTAAAATATATTAAAAGAATTGGCAAAACAAATTTAATTTATTTAACTTTGAAGTATATATGATTGGCATAAAATTGTGAATTAAAAATAAAAAATGATATCTTTGTGGAAAGAAATCCCGTCCTGATGGGATTTTTTCTATTTTATATAAATGATGAAGTTATGACGAAAGTATCTTATTACACAGCTGAAGGTTTAAAGAAATTAAGAGAAGAATTAGACTATTTAAAAAGTGTGATGCGACCAAAAGCATCCCAAGATATAGCGGAGGCAAGAGATAAAGGTGATTTATCCGAGAATGCGGAGTACGATGCCGCCAAGGAAGCGCAAGGAATGTTGGAGATGAGAATTGCCAAATTGGAGGACGTACATTCTAATGCCAGATTGATTGACGAAACACAACTTGATGTTTCCAAAGTATTGGTTTTGTCGAACGTGAAGATTAAAAATCTGTCCAATGGAGTGGAAATGAAATATACGTTGGTTGCCGAGAGCGAAGCCGACTTGAAAACAGGGAAAATATCCGTGACTTCACCAATTGGTAGAGGATTGCTTGGAAGTTCCGTTGGCGGAATTGCAGAAATCACGGTTCCAAACGGAGTGTTAAAATTCGAAATTCTGGAAATATCCCGTGATTAAATAGTTAGGTACCGGTTAATTCTTTAGCCGATTAATCGATTCAACAATTAACCAATTCTGCAATGTCAAGCATTTTTGCGAAAATCATAAAAGGAGAAATTCCTTGTTATAAAATAGCCGAGGACGATAATTTTTTGGCTTTTTTGGATGTAAATCCAAATGTAAAAGGACATACTTTGTGCGTTCCGAAACAGGAAATCGACAAAATTTTTGACATTGACGACGGCTTGTATCTTGGATTGATGCAGTTTTCCAAGAAAATTGCAATTGCCCTCGAAAAAACTGTTCCCTGCAAAAGAATAGGAATGGCAGTAATTGGACTTGAAGTTCCTCACGCCCACGTTCACCTGATTCCTTTGAACGAAATGGATGAAATGCGTTTTCATAATAAAGTTTCAATGACTAACGAAGAATTTGAAACTTTGGTCAAAGAAGTTCAAGCTAATTTGTAGTTTTTATTTTCAGCTATAATTCAATTAAAATTTTAGCGGTAATGCCACAATAGATTCTTATGAAAAAAATCGAAATATATACTCTAAAAAATTCATTCGAAATTGATACACGTTTATTAAAAGTATTGCTTTTATGGTTGGTAGCCTCTTTAATCTTTTATACAAAATCAAAATTCCCTTTATACTAAGAAAATCTCGGTTTAACGGGTGTGCTTTTTGTAATCATTGCTTTTCTATATTCTCTTTTTTCATGGTAAGTAACTTTTTACTATTGAAATCATAAATGGAGCGTCTACTGGATATTTTATTATAGATTTCGCTAAAATTACTTGCAATATTCAGGTTTATACAATTTACGAAATTGAGAAAACTAACATTCTGAGTGATTATTTTTCCTGAAATTCCCATGGCAATATAAGAGCTTAGGAACATCAAAAATCGAATGACGTCAACAACTATATCGAGATTTATAAAAAAAATGGTGAATATAAAAAAACATTTTTTTACAGAATAAATCAGAAAATATTGAAATGTTCATTATTGAATTTGAAATATATTATAAGAGAGGGGTTTTAGGAACGCAAAATTTTGAGAATATAGTTAATTAAAAGCACTAACGTCAAAGTAAGAGTCGGTGTTTGTAGTTAAAATTGATAATAAGTGGTTCATTGAACGTATCTAAAAAAATATTTAATTAAGTAAAGTGCTAGAAAGTTAATTTTTACAAAGGTTTCTTGGTTTGGAATTACGTTTAATTAGTTTATTTTCCTAAAACTAACCTGCATTATTGTTCCTTTTCCAATCTCAGAATGCAATACTTTTATTGTCCCTTTATGGTATTCTTCGACAATTCTTTTTGTAAGGGAAAGTCCTAAACCCCAACCGCGTTTTTTAGTTGTAAATCCGGGTTCAAACACGCTTTTAAACTGTTTTTTTGAAATTCCGTTTCCGGTATCTGAAACTTTTATTTTTACTTGTTCGCCGTCATCTTCTATAGATACGGCAAGTTTTCCCCTACCTTTCATCGCATCAATAGCATTTTTTACCAGGTTTTCTATCGTCCAGCCGTGTAAAGTGGGATTCATCAAAACTATAATAGGGTTACTAGGTGCTTTAAACGAAAACTCTACTTGTTTTGAAAATCGCAACCTTAAATAATCATACGATTGAAGTGTTTCTTCAACAATATCCTTGTTTTCTAATTTTGGTTTCGAACCTATTTTAGAAAATCGATCCGTGATGGTTTTTAATCGGTCGATGTCCCTTTCAATTTCGACTGTGATGGTTTTGTCAATATTTTCGGATTTAAGTAGTTCGACCCATCCAATCAACGACGAAAGTGGCGTGCCTATTTGATGTGCCGTTTCCTTAGCCATTCCAGCCCAAAGTTTGTTCTGGGTTGCCATTTTAGTGCTTCGATAAAAATTATAAACCAGTCCGGCAAACAGGACAATAATGAGCAGCAAAGCTATGGGATAATACTTAAGTTTGTTAAGCAATGCCGAGTTTCCATAATACAATTTTTGAAATTTTCCTGGGACATATTCAATCACAATGGGATCATTTTCATTTTTCAGGCCTGTTAAAAAGCGGCTCGACCTTAGTTTGTCCTTGACGATTTCCTCATCAATATTAACTGTATTTATGATGGTATCATTCTCGGTGAGAATTATGGGAATTGAAGTGTTGTTACTGAAAATTTGAAGCGGAAGCTCTACATCAGTATTCTCACCGGCATTTTTCAGCGTTTTTTGTGCATTGGCCCAAAGATTCATTTTTAGACGTTCTTCGTGTTTGAAAATTTGGAAAAAAGTATAGGTATTCCATAGAATTAACGAAATGATTAAAAAGGAAGCGAAAATGATGATCCAGCGGGTTGTGTTTCGACTTTTGGAAAACTTCATAAGTTAATTTTTGAGGGATAAATATAACTAAATTATGGATGTAAGATTGTTTTTTTGGAGCTTTTTCATGATATATATTTTGTTCAGGTTAAAAATCGTTGGCTGTCATTTCGATTAGTGTCTTGATAGTTTTTGAACACTTTTTTCTAATAACCCACACATTTTTATTACTAATTTTCTATTTTTGATTAATGGAAGAGTACAGTAATTTTAAGCATAAATCAGAGCCATTAATTGTTTGCCTACTAATGAAGAAATTGATATATTTGTAGTTCAAAATTTTTCAGCAAAATGGTTTTTAGTCGGATGATGTTCGAAAACTTATCAAGAGCTCGAGAATTAAATGAAAATGATGCTCTTTTCGCTCTGATATTAATTCTGACAAAAAATTTAAACCTATATTCAACAATAAAAACAATTTAAAGAAGATGGAAGTTACAGGAAAAATCAAAATGATCGATCAAACCAAAGAGGTTGGATCTGCAGGTTTCAAAAAAAGAGATGTTGTCGTTACAACTGACGAACAATATCCACAAAATATTTTAGTACAGTTTGTTCAAGATAAATGTGATTTGTTGAATAATTTCCAACTTGGAGATGCCGTAAAAATTGATATTAATTTAAGAGGAAGAGAGTGGATTAATCCGCAAGGAGAAGCCGTTTATTTCAACACAATTCAAGGTTGGAGAATTGCGAAAGCACAAGCTGAAGCAACGCCAACACAATCGGCTCCAATGCCTTCAGCAGAAGCATTTCCGCCAGCAACAAGTTTAAATGAGGACGAACCAGATGATTTACCTTTCTAAAAAAAACTTTAAAAAAGCCTTGAATTTTTCAAGGCTTTTTTTTGGATTTTCAGGAAATTAGTTGAGCCTGACAATTGCTTCCATCCCAATTTGATTCCCGATTTTCGGATAAACGTAAGCTGTTGTTTTTTTGTTTTTTCCAAAAGTTACCGATTTGAATGGATTCCAATACGAAACAATCAATCCTGTTGCCATCCCTATTCCTGCGCCTGTAAGAACATCGGAAGTGTAATGTTTGTTGTTTGCAATTCGGAGAATTCCGGTAGTCGTTGCAAACAAAAATCCACTGCCGGCATACCATAAATTTGAATCTTTGTACTCATAATATAGTAGTGCGGCGTTTGTAAAAGCTGTTGCAGTATGGCCTGAAGGAAAACTAAAATTGTCCGAATGATCTGGTCTTTCTTCACCAACGGCATTCTTCAAAGCATAGACGGCGGTACCCATAATTGCATTGGCAATTACAATATTGAAGGTTCGATGTTCAAAATCGTTTTTTGGTTTTAATCCTAAAGAGTTCCCCAAGTATATTTGGCCAATTGAGATATATTGAAGGTAATTGTCGGCAGAAGTATGAAAGCTATTGCCGAAAAGATTCTGTGCATTTACTTGCAAATCTGTATTGAGATTTGTTTTTAAAAGCAAGGTTCCAGTAATTACAAGTCCTCCCGGAAGAATGAATTGTTTGCTCGAGATTTTTTTTTGATTTTTTATCGAAGAAATACTGTCTTTAGTTTGGGCATTTCCTATGAAGACCAATGAGGAAAGAATAAGCGTTAAAAGTTTGGTTTTCATAAAATCTAATGTGTTTTTTAGAAAAGGATTAGGATTGAATTTTAAAATGTAAATTAGCTCCGCCAAATTTACAAGTAAAGATTTACACTTTTGTTTGAAAACTATGTATTTTTTATCCAAAGAATTATTTTTTCCTCCCGTTTCAGAAACCAATTTTGAGGGTGTTTTGGCGATTGGCGGGGATTTGTCGACTGAGCGCATGTTGCTGGCTTACAAAAGTGGAATATTTCCTTGGTTCGAAAATGATAATTCCATTTTATGGTGGTCACCAAATTCCAGGATGGTTTTGTTTCTCGATGAATTGGCAGTTTCAAAAAGTATGCGAAACATCCTCAATAGAAACATTTTCAGAATAACTTTCAATCAAAATTTTAGGGACGTAATTTCGAATTGTCGAAAGATAAAACGCCAGGGTCAATATGGAACCTGGATTACCAATGATATGATGGAAGCATACTGTAAACTCAATGAATTGGGTATCGCAAAATCGGTTGAGGTTTGGCAAAATAATGAATTAGTCGGTGGTTTGTATGGCATCGATTTGGGACACGTTTTCTGCGGTGAAAGTATGTTTTCTAAAGTTTCAAATGCTTCGAAAGTGGCATTTATTGCCTTGGTAAACCAATTAAAAATTGATGATTATAAATTATTGGATTGCCAGGTATATAACGAACATCTGGAAAGTTTGGGTTGCAGAGAAATTGAACGATTGGAATTCATTGAAATTTTAAAACTAGATTACTGAAGACTTCTTCTAAAACATTCTTCCACATGATCATTGACCATTCCTGTAGCTTGCATATGCGCATAAACTATGGTGGAACCCACGAATTTAAATCCGCGTTTTTTTAAATCCTTACTAATCATATCCGAAAGTGGAGTTGTGGCAGGAACTTCTTTTAATGTTTTACGATTATTTATTATTGGTTTTCCATTAGTAAATTGCCAAATGTATTCACTAAATCTGCCAAATTCTTGTTGTACTTTCATAAAAGCATTTGCATTCGAAACGGCGGCACGAATTTTCAATTGGTTGCGAATAATTTCTGCGTTTTGTAGTAATTCCTGAATTTTGTCTTCAGAATATTGCGCTATTTTTTTATAATTAAAATCGTCAAAAGCTAATCTAAAGTTTTCTCGTTTCCGTAAAATAGTTATCCAACTCAATCCAGCCTGAAAGGTTTCAAGAATCAGAAATTCAAATATTTTTTGGTCATCGTAAACTGGAACTCCCCATTCTTCGTCGTGGTATTTTTCGTATATGTCGATTCCTAAGCACCATTTGCATCTGGTTTTATCTGTCATTTTTATTGAATTTAATTTCAAATATAATTAAAAAAATCCCATTTCAAATTGCTTCGAAATGGGATTTGATATTAGGTTTAGAATAAATTATCCTAAAGCAGCTCTTTTGAAACCAGTAATGATAAGATCTTTATCTAAAGATTTTACATAAGCGGCAACGCTCATTTTGTTGTCTTTAATATAGTCTTGGTTTGCCAATGTGTTGTCTTTAAAGAAACGAGCTAGTTTGCCTTTAGCGATATTGTCTAACATAGCTTCTGGTTTTCCTTCTTGACGCAAAAGATCTTTTGCGATTTCAATTTCTTTTGCGATTATTTCTGAATCAACACCAGCTTCGTTCAAAGCAATTGGTGACATAGCCGCAGCTTGCATCGATACGTTTCTTGCTACTTCGTCTGCGCCTGCGATATTTGCAGACAATGCGGTTAAAGTTGCGATTTTGTTTCCGGCGTGAATGTACGAACCAATGAAAGCGCCTTCTAATCTCTCGAAAGAGCGAATTTCAATTTTTTCTCCAATAACTCCAGTTTGCTCGATTAATTTTTCGGCAACAGTGATTCCGCCAAAATCAGTAGCTAAAAAAGCTTCTTTGGTTTCGAAATTTAATGCTAAATCAGCCAAGTCTTGGGCTAATTTAACGAATGATTCATTTTTACCTACGAAGTCAGTTTCACAGTTAAGAGAAATGATTACGCCGGAAGTTTTGTCGGCATTTACGACGGCGATAACAGCACCTTCGGTGGATTCTCTGTCCGCACGATTTGAGGCCACTTTTTGTCCTTTTTTGCGTAGGTTTTCGATAGCTAAATCAAAATCTCCGTCAGATTCTACAAGTGCTTTTTTGCAGTCCATCATTCCTGCACCTGTGATTGTTCTTAATTTATTTACGTCTGCAGCAGTAATTGTTGCCATTTTGTATTATTTTTTAAGGTTAAAAGCAAAAATTCCAAATCCCAATTTTTTAAATTAGTAACGTTTTGTCTCTAACTTTTTTTTGGAATTTGGAATTTAAAAGTTTATTTATATTTCAGTCTCAGAAGCTTCAGCATCAGCAGAAGGGGCGACAACTTCAATTTCTTCAGTAATTGGAGTCACAACTTCAACATCTGCTATAGGAGCAACTACTTCAGCAACAGTAGCCACAGCTGCTACTTCTTCGGTTGTTTCAGCCGGAGCGTCACTTTCTTTATCAGAAGTTCTGTTAGCAAGACCGTCAACAATTGCAGCAGTTACCAAAGTTAAAATTTTGTCGATTGATTTAGAAGCATCATCGTTTGATGGGATTACGTATTCAACCTCTCTTGGGTCAGAATTTGTATCCACCATTGCAAAAACTGGAATGTTTAATTTTTGAGCTTCTTTTATTGCGATATGTTCCGCTTTGATATCTACTACGAACAATGCAGCAGGAAGTCTAGACATATCTGCGATTGAACCTAAGTTTTTCTCTAATTTAGCACGAAGACGATCAACTTGCAAACGCTCTTTTTTAGAAAGAGTCATAAATGTTCCGTCTTTCTTCATTTTATCAATTGTAGCCATTTTTTTAACAGCTTTTCTGATTGTAACGAAGTTAGTCAACATTCCACCAGGCCATCTTTCAGTGATGTAAGGCATGTTTGCAGCTTTTGCTTTTTCAGCAACGATATCTTTTGCTTGTTTTTTGGTAGCTACGAATAGTATTTTTCTACCTGATGCGGCAATTTTTTTCAAAGCTTCGTTAGCTTCTTCAATTTTTGCTGCAGTTTTATATAGATTAATAATGTGAATTCCATTACGTTCCATATAAATGTAAGGAGCCATATTTGGATCCCATTTTCTAGTCATGTGTCCAAAGTGAACACCTGCTTCTAGTAATTCTTTTACTTCTACTTTGTTTGACATTTTTTGTTTAGTTTACGTTCTGTTGATTAGCAATGTAAGGATGGCGGTTTCCCGGCTGAATACATTTAGATGCTAAACTAATTCTCGCCTCAGCGAGCAACAACAACATTGTTTTTAAATATAATTATCAATAAGTCTTGCGCGAATTGCACAAGACAGGCAATATTAACGTTTAGAGAATTGGAATCTCTTACGAGCTTTTTTCTGACCGAATTTTTTACGTTCAACCATTCTTGGATCTCTTGTTAACAAACCTTCTGGTTTCAAGATAGCTCTGTTTCCTTCGCCAACTTCACACATTACTCTTGCCAAAGCCATTCTTACAGCTTCTGCTTGACCAGTTGAACCACCTCCATAAACGTTTACTTTTACGTCATAGTTAGTTACATTTTCTGTCATAGACATAGGTTGTAAAACTTTGTATTGTAAAGTTGCAGTTGGGAAATAAGTTGCGAATGGTTTTTTGTTTACAGTGATAACTCCTGTTCCTTCTGAAACATATACACGTGCAACAGCGGTTTTTCTTCTACCGATTTTGTGAATTACTCCCATTACTTAAGATCGTTAAGGTTAACTGTTTTAGGTTTTTGAGCGCCTTGTTTGTGCTCAGATCCTACAACAACATTTAAATTTCTGAAAAGTTCTGCTCCTAATTTGTTTTTAGGTAACATACCTTTTACTGCTTTTTCCACTAGTAAAGCTGGGTTTTTGCTTTGCAATACTTTTGCGGTTAAAGTTCTTTGTCCTCCAGGATATCCAGTGTGACGGATGTATGTTTTTTCATCCATTTTGTTACCTGTAAGGTTGATTTTTTCTGAGTTGATAACAATCACGTTATCTCCACAGTCCACGTGTGGTGTATAACTTGGCTTGTACTTACCTCTAAGGATCATAGCGACCTTTGATGCAAGACGACCTAAGTTATGACCGTCAGCGTCTACCACAATCCATTCTTTGGATACGGTTGCTTTGCTTGCTGATACTGTTTTGTAGCTTAATGCGTTCACAATAATTTATTTTAATTAAACATTCCATTCCCAATAAAGGGAGCGCAAAAGTACAATTATTTTATTGAAATACAAATTGTCAGAAAAAATTATTTTTTGGATGTTTTTAAGCTGATTATCAAATGGATATTTGAAGTTATATTTTTTGTCTTTTTTGAAATTGTACTTCATAGTAGACTTTATATATTTGCAGTATCAGATTTCGAAAAAAAATCGTATATTCCACCCTTTCAAATTGAAAGCTATTTTTTTAGGGCAAGAAATTGGGATTTCAGAACTAAATCTGTGTAGCTTTTTTAAAGGCTATGCGTATTATAAAAATTAAATGGTGTTAAATATATACTTATGAAAGCTAAAGCAACTCTAAAACAAATTGCAAAAGAACTAAATGTTTCCGTCTCTACAGTTTCGAAAGCGCTTAATGATAGTCCTGAAATTAGTGAACAAACAAAAACTAGAATCAAGGAATACGCAAAACTCAAAAACTACAAACCTAACGTTATTGGTCTGAATCTAAAAAACAGATCGACAAAAACTATAGGTGTAATTATTCCAAATATCCTAAATTCCTTCTTTGCCAAAGTTTTTACCGGAATCGAAAAAGTTGCCGAGGGAAAAGGATATAACGTGATTACTTGCATTTCAAACGAGTCATTAGAAAAAGAAATAAACACCCTAGAAATGTTAAGTAACGGAACCATTGACGGATTTATCTTGTCAGTTTCCGAAGAAGCTCAAAAATTACATGAATACAATCATTTCAAAGAAATTATTAACGACGGTACACCAATCGTTATGTTTGACAGGATTGCAGAAGAGGTGGAATGTGACAAAGTAGTAGTTGACGATTTTGATTCAGCATTGCATGCAACTCAACATTTAATAGATATTGGTTGCAAGAATATTGCCTTATTTTCTTCCGTAGATAATTTAAGCGTTGGCAAACTAAGAGCTGAAGGTTATTTAAAAGCTTTGAGAAATAATAATATCACGGTTAATGAGAAAATAATTCTTAGAACCGAATCTGAGGAGGATTTAAAAGATAAAGCTGAGGTTTTATTTGATCATAATACAATTGACGGAATTTTTGCATTAGATGAAAATGACTCAGTGGTTGCATTACGAATAGGTGTAAAGAGAGGCTATAATATTCCTGAAAATCTTTCCATAATAGGTTTCGCCGATGGTATTCTTGCTTCAAGAAGATTATCTCCGAGTTTGTCTACGGTAAGCCAACACGGACCAGAAATTGGTGAAGCTGCTGCTAAATTACTTATTGAAAGATTGGAAAGTAAAGAAGAGAATCTTCCTTATAAAACTACGGTAATCAAAACCGAATTAAGAGAAAGAGAATCTACGAAGAAGCTAAAATAGTTCCTTTTTTCTTGTCGTCTTTCCAAGTGATGTAGCCTAACATCGCATTAAAAAGATAGAATACATATTTTATAACATTGGCGATGTTCAGTATCATAATGCTTTGAACAATTTTCGAAAGATTATATATTTGCCACATAATCCAATTGTCAGGATACATTCTGCTGTTATTGAAGGTTCCTCCAAAACTGATTCCGGCAGGAATTGCTATCGAAAAAAAAAGACTCCAATCTATAGGTTTATCACTAAAATAGTAAATCCTAAATAATTCAGAAGGAGTGATAAAATCATTCCGAAAATTAAATTTCTATAGAAAATGCCATCAATGCTGTTTAGAATTCTTTTCTCCTTCCAGATTCTAAAAGCAAAATAATTCTCAATAAAAGAAATAGGATAGGTTAATATTGCTGCCGTATTTCCTAAAAGATAGTCGATGGTTCCGCTCAAAGCAGTATTTAATGTTCCAATGATGTTTCCAATATTTTTTTTTGGTTACTAAACGAGTAGAAATCATTGAAAAAATCCCTAATGGGAATGTATAGGTTGTTGAATTAAAGTGGATTGGCACTTCGGCTTTGTGGTAACCTAAATAAATCGAACCCAATAGAACAATTGCCAAACCAATAATATCAAGATATTGACTATTTGTTATAGACTTAATAGTTTTTATTGTTTTTTCTGAAAGGGAAAGTATATACATGTAAATGAATATTTTTTAAACGTATTGCAGTTAATGTGCCGCTAACCAATCTTTTCCAGCTCCTATTTCCACATCTAATGGAACATCCATTATAAAAGCATTTTCCATTTCGTGTTGAATCATCGGTTGGATTCTATCCAGTTCCGAGTTATGAACATCAAACACCAACTCATCGTGAACTTGTAACAACATTTTCGATTTCCAGTTTTCGGCAACTAATTTTTTGTGAATATTAATCATCGCAATTTTGATGATATCGGCAGCTGAACCTTGAATTGGTGCGTTTACAGCATTTCGCTCAGCGCCACCACGAACCATTGCGTTCTGGGAATTGATGTCTTTTAAATAACGGCGTCTTCCTAAAACAGTTTGTACATAACCGTTTTCTCTGGCAAATTCTATTTGTTCCTGCATGTAAGATTTTAATCTTGGGTAGGTCTTGTAATACGCTTCAATCAATGCAGCACTCTCGCTTCTGGACATTGAAGTTTGGTTGCTCAATCCAAAAGCCGAAACTCCATAAATAATTCCAAAATTTACCGTTTTGGCATTGCTACGTTGTTCTTTGGTTACTTCTTCCAATGAAACGTTGAATACTTTTGCAGCTGTACTCCTGTGAATGTCTTCGTGGTTTTTGAAGGCTTTGATCATATTTTCTTCACCTGATAAAGCCGCAATAATGCGTAATTCTATTTGTGAATAATCCGCTGAAACCAAAGTGTAATTTTCATCACGGGCAATAAATGCTTTTCGAATCAATCTACCTCGTTCTGTTCGAACGGGAATGTTTTGCAAGTTCGGATTGTTAGAGCTCAATCGACCAGTTGCAGCAACGGTTTGCATATAATCCGTGTGAACCCTTCCTGTTTTTTTGTCGACTTGGTTCGGTAAAGCGTCAATATATGTGCTTTGTAATTTTACCATTTGGCGCCAATCCAAAATGTCACGAACAATTTCGTTGTCATTGGCCAAATAACTCAAAACTTCTTCGCCAGTTGCATATTGCCCAGTTTTGGTTTTCTTTTGTTTGGTACCGCCAATTTTTAATTTGTCGAATAAAACTTCGCCTAGTTGTTTTGGAGAAGCCAAATTAAAGGAATGTCCAGCGGTTTCATATATTTTTTGTTCCAAAGCTTTGCTTTCTAAAGCCATTTCAACCGACATTGATTTCAGAAAAGGAACATCTAAATGAATCCCTTCGGTTTCCATAGCGGCCAAAACCGGAATCAATGGAATTTCGATTGCATCAAAAAGTTTTTTGGTTTCTGTTTTGTCTAATTCCAAAGTAAAAATTTCCTTAAGTTGCAAAGTGACGTCTGCATCTTCAACGGCATATTCCTTGATTTCTTCCAATTCGACATCACGCATCGATTTTTGGTTTTTGCCTTTTTTTCCAATCAAATCTTCGATGGATTTTGGCGCATATTTTAAATAAGTTTCAGATAAAATATCCATATTATGACGCATATCCGGATTGATGAGGTAATGTGCAATCATTGTGTCGAATAATTTTCCTTCTACTTTAATGTTGTAATTGGACAATATTTTTAAATCGTATTTTAAATTTTGACCAATCTTTTCAATTTTTTCATTTTCGAAAAACGGAATGAATTTATCAATCAGAACTTGCGCTTCTTCTTGATTTTCTGGAAACGGAACATAGAATCCTTTTCCTTTTTCGAAAGAAAATGAAATGCCGACTAATTCTGCGTGCAAAGCATCTAAGCCAGTAGTTTCGGTATCAAAACAAACTGAAGATTGATTTTGAAGGTTTTGCAACAGTAATTTCACGCCCAAATCTCCTTGAATAATTTGATAGGAGTGCTCGGTATTTTCTAATGAATTGTAATATTGATTCCTTGTTCCCTCCGAAGTTTCGTCTGGAATTGGGCCTCCAAAAAGGTCAAATTGTTCTTCGTTTTTTGGCTGCGGTTTCTTGTATAGTTTGGCTTCTTCAACAGCCTTTTTTATGGTTGAAGGTTCTCCTTTTTTAAATATGGCATCAAATTGTTCGGCCATTCTTCGAAATTCGAGTTCATTGAAAAGCGCATCGGTTTTATCAACATTGGGAGTCGATAATTCATAATCGGTTTCATCGAAAACCACAGGGCAATCCAGTAAAATTGTCGCCAAAGTCTTGGATAACAATCCCTTTTCCTTATTGGCTTCGATGTTTTCCTTCAATTTCCCTTTTAGTTGATCCGTATTTGCCAAAAGGTTTTCGATAGTGCCAAATTCCTTCAGCAATTTCTTGGCGGTAACTTCGCCAACGCCAGGAAATCCTGGTATATTATCGGCCGCATCCCCCATCATTCCGAGAAAATCGATTACTTGGTCAGGATGTTCGATTTCAAATTTTGCCAAAACTTCGGGAACGCCCCAAATTTCTATTCCGTTGCCCATTCGTGCTGGTTTGTACATAAAAATATTTTCGGAAACCAATTGTGCGAAATCCTTGTCGGGGGTGACCATAAAGACTTTGTAATTCTGTTTTTCGGCTTGCTTGGCAATGGTTCCTATCAAATCATCTGCCTCATAACCTTTGACTTCAATAATGGGAATATGCATCGCCTTCAATAATTCTTGAATATAAGGAACGGCAATTTTTATGGCTTCAGGCGTGGCATCGCGATGCGACTTGTATTCAGGATAAATTTCATTTCTCAGTTGGCTTCCGCCATTGTCAAACGCCACGGCCAAATGATCTGGTTTTTCGCGTTTGATCACATCCATCAGGGAATTCATGAATCCCATTATCGCCGAAGTGTCCATTCCTTTGGAATTGATTCGAGGATTTTTGATAAAAGCATAGTAACCGCGAAAGATTAAGGCGTAAGCATCGAGAAGGAAAAGGCGTTTTTGTGACATTTTATTTTTTAAGAATGTAAAAATAAACATTTGTGTTCTAAAAAATTAATTTCTTTTTAAATTTACCCGTGAATTATATAATTTTTTCGAATAATTATATAACTTTAAATTTTGTACAAAGAATTAGTTTTATGGTTCTAAATTTAAACATCAAAATCATGAAAAAATTAATTTTATTGTTTGCAGTAATCTTTGGAACTACTGTAATGTTTGCGCAAACTGAACCTCAAACTAAAAAAGAGGATCGTAAGGAAGATCGAATGGAAAAAAAAATGATCCACAAAAAACATCGAATGGCAAAAAAAGTTGCTGCTCATAAAAAAGAAGAAAAAAAAGAAGAGAGAAAAGAGGAAAGTAAGGAAATGAAATAATTTCAAAAAAAATTATCAATAATTTGAATTATTTATGGAGTCGATAAAGCAATTTATCGGCTTTTTTTGTTTTTAATCAAAATACCTCGACTTCATTTCCAATTCATTTTATAATACTACAACATTAAATTAATTTGGTATGGTTTTAGTTAAAATTGAATTAACATAAATTCGTTTCACCAATTAATTTGTTATTTTGCAGAAAATTTCTATTACAATGATTTTACGTATATTAATACTTTGTGTCATTTTGTTTATTGTCGAATGGTATACGTATCAGGCATTCAAGACTTTGGTAAAAACAAAATCGATTTTACTTTCGTACCAAATAATAAGCGCATTACTTTTAGTTTTTATCATTTATTCTTTCACAAAATTTGATCGTTCGGTGGGGCAAACTCAGCAAACAATGTTTACAATGGGACTGATGCTTTTGGTATATATTCCTAAAATAATGCTGACTTTAGTATTACTTGGTGAAGACATTTTTCGAATTGGTGCAGGTTCAGTAAATCACTTTGTAAAGTCTGACAGTACAGCGAGTTTTCTTGGTTCAAGACGAAAGTTTGTTAGCCAAATAGGCTTAGGATTAGCAGCAGTACCTTTTTTGTCCTTAATATATGGAGTCACGAAAGGAAAGTATAATTTCAAGGTAATCAAACAACTCATATTTTTTCCAGATTTACCAGATGCTTTTGATGGTTTCACAATCACACAAATATCCGATGTTCATAGCGGAAGTTTCGATAATCCAGAGAAAATAAATTATGCAATAGATTTGGTCAACGAACAAAATTCCGATATGATTTTGTTTACTGGGGATATTGTTAATACCGATGCCATGGAAATGCATCCTTGGATAGAAACTTTTAACAGAATTAAAGAGCACAAATACGGGAAATTTTCGGTGCTGGGTAATCATGATTATGGAGAATATGTGACTTGGCCATCGGAAGCTGCTAAAGACAAAAACTTCCAGGATATAAAAGATTTATATGGTCAAATAGGTTTTAAATTATTATTAAATCAACATACTTTCATCGAAAAAGGAACCGACAAGATTGCCTTGGTTGGCGTCGAGAATTGGGGGAATAATTTTAAGAAAGTGGGCGATATTAATTTGGCTTCTGCCAATTTGACAAAAGATGATTTCAAAATTTTAATGAGTCATGATCCAAGTCATTGGGAATATGAAGTAAAAAATCACAAAAAGAATTTCCAATTAACGCTTTCGGGTCATACCCATGGATTTCAGTTTGGCATTGAAATCCCTGGGTATATTAAATGGAGTCCAGTGCAATATATTTATAAACAGTGGGCCGGATTGTATGAAAACTTAGGAAGATATATATATGTAAACAGAGGTTTTGGGTTTCATGCTTATTCAGGAAGAGTAGGAATTATGCCTGAAATTACGGTCATCGAACTAAAAAAAGGTAAGTATGTGGCATAATTCGTTAAAAATGCTACATTTGTAAATTAAATATCTCTTTTAAGTAGATTTAAAAAATTAAATTCGTTGGTTTTATGTCAAAATTTGGAGAACTTATAAGCACACAAGTACCTGTGTTAATTGATTTTTACACAGATTGGAATGAATCATCCGTTTCGATGCATCCCGTAATTAGAGATGTAGCAGCAGCTCTTGGTGATAAGGCAAAAGTGATAAAAATTGATGTCGATAAAAATCAGGAATTGGCCGATGCTTTGCGCATTAAAGGTCTTCCCACCTTAATGATTTACAAAGAAGGTCAAATGATATGGAGACAATCCGGCGAATTAGATGCCAATACAATAATTGGCTTGGTTCAAGAACATCTTTAATCGATTTTTTCAAAAACAAATCCCCTTTTACTTAAGATTTCCAATGTTTTTGGCAATGTATATTCCAAATTCGGGAATGCTTTTACGCTGTCGTGAAAAACGATGACACTTCCGGATTTCACATTTTTAAAAACGTTTTCCAAACACTTTTCTGGAGAGATTGTAGTGTCAAAATCGGCACTCAAGACATCCCACATTATTATTTTATAGCCTATTTTTCGCAATTTTTTTGCCTGCAATGGTTTTATTTTGCCATAAGGCGGGCGGAAGATTGCAGATTTAAGATTGTAGCTTTGCTTCGCCAGTTCGCTGAAGCTCGGGTTAGATTTAGGATTTAAAATTAAGGATTCGCACGACTTAACATTTTCTAAATATTCTTCGGTTGATGTTTTCCAGCCGTTCTGGTGATTGAAAGTATGATTTCCGATGGAATGTCCTTCGTTAATTACTTTTTCGAAAATCTCGGGATGTTTTTCGATGTTGTTTCCAATGCAGAAAAAAGTGGCTTTGGCATCGTGTTTTTTTAGCTGTTTAAGAACCCATTCGGTGATTTTTGGAGTTGGACCATCGTCAAAAGTGAGGTAGATTTTATTTTCGTCATTGGCAATATCCCAAACGTAATTCCGGAATATTTTTTTTATGATGGAATTTGTCTTGATCCAGTAGTAGCTCATTTTTTCGAGTTTTGAGAAATTAAAACAAAAAATGCAGCGGCATTTTTCAACAGCGCTACATTTTTGAATTCTCCTAGTTTTCTAATCTGTTACTCTTTTTCACGTTCAAAACGCGAAAACATTTTGATATAAGTGTTAAATATTACCCTGTTTTTATTATAAAACGGAATGTCGCCACTTTCTTTCATCACTTGCAACAAACTTCGGTAGCGTTCAATATCAGTAATAATATCAACAGCTATTTCAGATTGTTCCGTCGATTTTAAACCTCCGTAATAGTTTAGATTTTCTTTGTATTTTGTCATTAATCGCTCTAAAAGTTGTTGGGCTTTTACTTTTTCGCCTACTTCATAATATCCTTTTGCAAAAGGTTCTACCATAGAATAATAATTAAATTTATCCAAAGGCATTTTTGTCATGGCCAAGTTGATAACGTTTTTGGCCTTGTCTATTTTACCTTCGGTAATTAACTTATCCATTAATCTGGAAAGCACCGAACGATAGGAAATGCTGTTTCTTCTGGTTTCCGTATCGTGATAAATCTTGTCGCTGTCGCTGTTGCCCCAATCCCATTTCATAACAATTGGATACATTTTGTCGGCATCAATATCGCCCATATCCATTGGACTTGTGTCTTTTTTGAACTTCGTTTTTACTGGGACTAATTTGTAGAGCATTCCTTCTAATTGAAGATAATCTTTCATCCATAAATAATCATCATCGTCAAATGCGCCGGGACTAAAATAAATAGGCCTTTTCCAGTTATTGTTGGCCACGATATCGAGCATCATTAATCTGTTTTTGTACAAAGCATTTCCTTTGATGTCAACGTCAATATAAGGAACAATTGAGTCGTTGTATTTAGCGGAAACCACCTTATTCTGGATAATGTTGTTTTTGTCAACAGCAATTTTGATTTTATTCGTTGGATAAAAATGGATCGTTTGTCCGTTTTGCATTTCGACAGTAGATTTTGGATTTTTGATGAAATTGATAAAATCTTTTATGTCCCAACGGCTGTCTACTTTTTGAATATGCGCTACATAATCTAGTTTATCGCCAACATATTGGTCATGAGCAAAAGAAATTGGCAATGGTTCTGAATTATAAACTTTGGTTTTCATTTGGTCAATATACCAGTCGGTCATAAACAAACTTGTGTTTACAATTTTGACGTCCGTTCTAAAATGTTCAATTTCTTGGGCATACCAAAGTGGGAAGGTATCGTTATCCCCAATAGTGAATAAAATTGCATTTGTATCACAAGAACTAAGATAGGATTTTGCCAAAGCCACCGCGGTATATCTTCCTGAACGATCGTGGTCATTCCAGTTTTGGCAAGCCATTAGCACCGGAACCGCCAGTAAACTTGCTGCAATAAGTATAGGTCCTGCAATTTTTGGTGCCAAATATTTCTGGAGACTTTCATAAAGCGCATAAACTCCAAAACCTATCCAAATGGCGAATACGTAGAAAGAACCTACCAATGCATAATCTCTTTCGCGAGGTTCAAACGGTCTTTCGTTGAGGTAAATTTTCAGGGCAATTCCCATAAATAGGAATAGAACCAAAAGTACATAAAAGCTTTTTCGATCCTTACTGGCGTGATAAAAAATGCCAAGTAAACCCAATAATAATGGCAAAAAGAAATATACGTTTCGGCCTTTGTTATTCAAAACATCCGAAGGTAAATTTTGTTGAGAAACTAGATGCCATTCGTCTATTTTTGTAATTCCACTAAGCCAATTACCATCAAAATCATCGTATTTTCCTTGAATGTCGTTCTGCCGACCTACAAAGTTCCACATCAAATACCTAAAATACATATAGCCAAATTGGTATTCGACCATAAAACCTAGATTGTCGGCAGTTGTTGGTTTTTCGACGATTAAATAATCGCCATAACTTTTCAGGAATTTAATGTAACCTTCATTGTCGATTTGTTTTTGCGCATAAGCTTGTCTAAATTCCTTAACGGTTTTTTCAATTTCATTTCTTAATTGAGCTTCGGCCTTGTTTAACTCTTCTTCGCTCAATTTGCTTGGATCGACTCCATACTTTGGTAGGTCGTCTGAGTATTGATAATCAGGATTTATTTTAAATGTGGGGGGATGCGTAAAGTTGATGTAATTGGCAATATTATCGCCACTCCACAGCCTTGGTAAAATGGTTTTTTGTGCGTCGTCGGTGTTTTGTTCGGCATTTTTGTAGTTGTTTACAATGATATACTTGCCGGTTTTGTAATCTCTTTCAAAGTTGGGAGCCTTGTCTAAATAAGGTTTTTTCTTGTCTAAACCTGCAAAGGCTTCGGTATATTGCGCGCCGTAAAACAAGGAGTTTGAACCATATTGTTCCCTGTTGTAATAGGCCAAAACTTCACGTGCATCCGAAGGTTTATTTTCGTTGATGATCACATTGGCATTGGCACGAATAGGCAACATCATCCAGGTGGAAAACCCGATGAAGATGAACAGAATGCATAATATAAGCGTGTTGTAGTGTACAAGTCCTTTTTTGTGAGTGTATTTTAAGCCAAAATAAAAGAACGCAATTAGGATCAAAGCGACAAATATTGTCCCCGAATCAAAAGACATTCCTAAATCATTGACCATAAACACTTCGGTTTTTGCAAAGAAAGCCATCGTCCAGGGCAATAATAATTTAAAAATGAACATCAAAACCGCAACAACGACAATGTTTCCAACGATAAAACTTTTGATAGTGACTACTTTATAATGTTTGAAAAAATAAAGAAAACCTATGGCAGGAATAGTCAAAAGCGCCATAAAATGGACGCCAAATGAAAGGCCTATTACTAGCGAAATAATCAACAGCCATCGATTACCTCGAGGTGAATCCATATCTTGTTCCCAGCGTAAACCCAGCCAGAAGAGTAATGCGATAAAAAAGGAAGCCATTGCATAAACTTCGGCTTCAACCGCATTGAACCAGAAACTATCCGAAAAAGTATAAGCGAGGGCACCGACAGTCGAGCTGCCAAGAATTACGATAGTGTTGTTTTTGTTTATTTGCTCCGACTGTTCGCCTTTTTGGCTAGCGTCAGAAAAAGAGGAAACTATTTTCTTTAGAATCATTGAAGAAGACCAAAACAAAAATAAAATGGTAAAAGCACTCGAAAAAACAGACATCATATTCACCATCACGGCAATATGCTTGTTATCAAGGGCAAACATTGCAAAAAAAGCGCCAATCATCTGAAACAAAGGTGCTCCTGGAGGATGTCCCACTTCTAGTTTTGCTGCAGTGGGAATGTATTCGCCGCAATCCCAAAAACTCATTGAAGGTTCAACAGTTAGCGTGTATGTTGTTAATGCTATTGCAAAAACGAACCAGCCAGTAATTGTATTCCATTTTTTAAAATTGAAATTTGCCATATTTTAGATACTGAAATTTAGTATTATTTAATGCCACAAAGAAAATGTTTTTTTATGTAACGACACGGGCATTAACAAAAATTTCTAAAAAATGGAATCTAACAGGTAACCGCCTGATTTTTATATGCTTTTTAGATCACACTGTAGCCAATAAAAAGTTTTTCAATAAAAAGAGATTAAAAATTTGTGAAAAATAAAATTTGTTATAAATTTGCACTCGCTTAACGGCAATGGAATTGGTCTATGGTGTAATGGTAACACAACTGTTTTTGGTGCAGTCTTTCAAGGTTCGAGTCCTTGTAGACCAACGGAAAGCCTTTCAATTTTTTGAAGGGCTTTTTTTTATATAAGTCAGATATAACTTCTAAATTAGTGGGTATATTGGCGGAAAATAGCGCAAGTTATAAAACAAAGGTTTTTGATTTATAAAAAAAACACTATATTTGCACTGTTATTTACTAAAAAACTAGATAATGAGGCACGCATGGCGTGCCTCTTTTTATAAAATATGACATTTAAAGAAAAAATAGATACATTATTAACCGAAATCCTTTTGGAAAAACCATCCGTTTTTTTGATAGACTTGACTATTACCGATTCGTTTAAAGTTATTGTAAATTTGGATGGCGACAATGGAGTGGCTTTGCAGGATTGTATTGATATCAGTCGTGAAATTGACGCTAATTTAGACCGGGAAGAACAAGATTTTTCTTTAGAAGTGGCTTCGGTGGGAGTTGGTTCGCCATTAAAAATGATTCGACAATACAAGAAAAACGTTGGACGGACATTAATTGTGAAATTAGCTTCGGAAACAATTGAGGCAGAATTAGTTGAAGCTAATGATAATTTTATAATTTTGTCGTGGAAAGCAAGAGAGCCAAAAAAACTTGGAAAAGGAAAAGAAACGGTTCAAAAAAGACAGGAAATACCTTATACAGAAATAAAAGAAGCAATTGTTACAGTAACATTTTAATTAATTAGTTGGCATGGAAAATTTAGCATTAATCGATTCATTTTCAGAGTTTAAAGACGATAAACTTATTGATCGTGT
>CAIOTL010000243.1 GCA_903861155.1 uncultured Bacteroidota bacterium | reverse complement strand
GACCAATAGGTCATGCGGTCTCCAAACTATGTCAGTAGATGTGTCTAATTACTCACTATATTTTCCTTTATTTTTTAGTTCTTCAATTTCGTTCTTTTTATTTAACATTTAATGTTTTTGTGGAAGAATAGTTTTGTTTATTTAACATTTCCATCAAAGCTTCGTTTTCTTTTTTCAATTTATCGTTTTTTTCTTTCATGTTTTCAGAATTCGTTTGTAGATTTTTGCTCTAGCTTTATTTGCAATTTGTAAATTTTTATTTTTATTTTTTCTCATCCTGTATATATATTTTCAAGAACCTTTTCGTGACTCTTAAGGGGGTGTGTTGACCAGATATTCCGGTCTTTCTTCATAAGAGTCCCAAGTGCCCGGTTTTAGTCAAAACATTCCTTAGTTAGAACATTATCTCACCACATGTTTTCTCATGTTGTTTTTGTTTGTTCATTGTTTTCTAAATTGCCTAACTTACAACGATTAGTAACTATCTTTGCTTTTATTAGTCTAAAGTAGTCTAGCTTATCAAGATAAATTAGGCAATTGTGAAATTTCTATTCTAAGCGTATAATTTTTGTGTTTTTTAGTCGAATTTTCGATTTTTTCACTAAAATATCTAAGATTGTCTAGATTTTCAAGTTTTCAGTCAGCAATTACTTTTTCGATTATTTAATATACTCGTGAAAGGATTTTTACGATGCGTAAGACACGTACTAATCAAATTTTACCTAAGAATGATACTGACAAAGTTTCTTCGGGAAGTCCGTCCGACAATGGCGATTCGCATGTCGACGTTTCCGCTGTTTTAGAGGAGAACGCTTATCTCAAATCTGAGATTGATGAATTGAAGCAACTTCTAAATAAAATGGTGAGTGACAATGTAGGCAAAAGTCCGACTCCGTCAACAAAGATTAAGAATGCTTCGGAAGTTCAAAAGACTACTGAAGAAGTGGCAACTAACGTAGCAGCGCTCATGTTAGAAACTGCGAAATTAGCGGCTAGTTCAGCTCCTATTGAGCGAACGACCAAGCTCTTGACTGGTTCGTCAGAATCAAAATGGAGAAAGTTTTATGATTGGTACCGTTCTTACAAATTAAGAAACGGAATTAAAGTTTTGTACGATTTGATGGATGACGATACCATTACGTCTTATGAAGGGCTTTTGGATATCAATAATTTGAAATCTGTGAGCGAATCTGACTTAGTCAGTAGGATTGAAATACTTCATGGTTCAATTTTGACTGGTATGACGATTCTGAAAGATAATTTATTGATGGATAAATCCAATTCCTACAATAAAGAAAGTATTCAAAATTTTATGCAATTATTTTTAGTAATTTTGAAAAGGTATCCTGTTATTAAATCTGAATTACACGAAGAGGTAATAATTTCTTATTTCTTTTCAGTAATTCAACCTTCTTATATCGGAGCATCGTTGGAATTACTAAAGTTAAAGTCTATTAAAGATGGGTTGAATGCTTTGAAAGCGAAAATGCATCGGAAAGATATTTCATTGGATGAAAATAGAGAAGAAGAGAGTTTTAAAAAACAATCTTTTACTTCCAATTCAACTAGGAAATCATCAGGAGGAAATTTAAAAGATATTCCTTCTGATGGACCAATTGTAAATCGATTTGGAAAATTAATTGAGTGTTTTAATTGCAAACATGCAAAGAATCCGTCCAATACCAATCACTTTTTATGGAATTGTACAAATTTGGGCTATTGTAATCAATGCAAAATTCGTCATTTTTCCATGGGTCCTGATTGTCCACATCAGGACATTAAGATTTTTAATTATGACAATTATCTTAAAAGAAAAAATGAGAATGGTAAATCTCTTCCAAGGGCTTAATCTAATTCTGTTGGAATTATGGTATGATTCCATGATGTGTGT
>CAIOTL010000242.1 GCA_903861155.1 uncultured Bacteroidota bacterium | reverse complement strand
CCAAAACTACGGAGTCGCCAGTAGAAAGAATAACTCCATTTACATCGCGGTGTATCACTTTGTTTTCATCTTCTTCGCCTTCACCAGTAGCTTGCGCCCAGGCTAAAACGTCCTCGTCAAGATACATCATATCCAATAATTCTTTTGGCCAACCCGCTGCACGCATTCTGCTCAACATTCTCCACGCCACTACTTGTACGGCGGTATGCTCGCTCCACATGCTATCATTAAGACATCTCCAGTGGTTTAAATCTACATGATCAGGATTTTCAATTTGGTCGATACAAGTTGAACAAGCCAAAATACTTTCGTCTAATCCGCCTTTTTTAGTTGGTAAAACGGTGTAAACTTTTAAGTTTTCAGTTGCAGCGCAAAGTTCACATTGAGATCCGCTACGTTTATGTAATGCTCTTTCCATTCTCTTTTATTGGTCTATTTTAATTCTGCGAAAGTAATGCTAAATAAAGCCTATTTCCAAATTTATACGGAATACTATTTTTTTACTTTTACGGCTTCAGGAACCAGCAATTCATACTCGCCACCATTGCGGATAACATCTCTGACGATGCTCGAACTGATGTAGGAAGTTCTTGCGGCGGTCAATAAAAACACAGTTTCAATTTTTGATAATCGTCTGTTGGTGTGAGCAATGGCTTTTTCGAATTCGAAATCGGCGGGATTTCTCAATCCGCGTAGAATAAAATTCACATTTATTTTGTGGCATAAATCAATCGTCAAACCTTCATAAATAATGACGGAAACCTTAGGTTCGTTTTTGAAAGTTTCTTTGATAAAACGTTTTCTTTCGTCGAGCGAAAACATATATTTTTTCTCGGCGTTGATACCAATAGCAATTACAATTTCGTCAAATAAGGTAATTCCTCTTCTGATAATATCTTCGTGCCCCAAAGTTATGGGGTCGAACGATCCCGGAAAAATAGCTTTTCTCATTTTAATTTTTATTTATTTGTTTTTCAATTCTCCTGTCTGGAATAATCCAAACTAGAGCAACTGCGGTGTAAAGTAATCCGGAAATCCAAGGCGAAACAAACGCAACTGCAATTCCTAGAATATAGCAGATCATTGATATTTTGCCCTTTTTGTCATTTCCTACTGCTTGGTATAAAACAGAATCCTTTCCTTCTAATTTTATAATTTTATCGTAAAGAATGGTATAAGAAAAGCCACTCATCAGTAAAATAAATCCATAAACACTCATTGGCACTGCTGCAAAATGTTGTGAGCCCATCCAACTCGTGCCAAAAGGGATTAAGGATAGCCAAAACAGTAAAAAAAGATTACCCCATAAAACTTGACCATTGACTTTTTTGACTGCTTGAAACATATGATGATGATTGTTCCAATAAATACCAACATAAGTAAAACTCAAAACATAACTCAAAATAACAGGAATTAACGGCTTCAAAGATTCGAAAGTGTTGTTTTCTGGCACTTTTATTTCCAAAATCATTATGGTGATAATAATGGCTAAAACGCCATCGCTAAAGGCTTCAAGTCTGCTTTTATTCATATTTTATGTATTAGGTAATGCTAATTCTATGGCGTTGCTAAACAAATCTTCTAATGAAATTCCAGCAGCTTTGGCTTGTTGCGGAATTAAACTTTCGGTGGTGAGGCCGGGAATGGTATTCATTTCAAGCATATAAGGTTCGCCGTCCACAAAAATGAATTCGCTTCTGGAAAAGCCTTTCATTTTCAAGACTTCATAAGCGCGTTTTGCTACTTCGCTTACTCTTTTTGTCATTTCCTCTGAGATTCTGGCTGGCGTAATTTCCTGCGATTTACCTTGGTATTTGGCTTCATAATCGAAGAAATCATTTTCCGAAACAATTTCGGTTATTGGTAAAACGATTACTTTACCTTGATAATTGATTACTCCAACAGAAACTTCGATACCGTCGAGGAAACTTTCGATGATGATTTCGTTGTCTTCTTTATAAGCAACTTCAATGGCGATTGGCAATTCGTTGGCCGTTTTTACTTTTGAAATTCCAAAACTGGAACCCGATTTATTGGGTTTCACGAAACAAGGTAAGCCAACGGTTTTAACGATTTCGGCAGTATCAATGTGTTCACCTTTGTTCAAATAATACGAAGTGGCGGTTTTGATTCCGTAAGGTTTCAAAACCGACAATAAATCGCGTTTGTTGAAAGTCAATGCCGATTGATAATAATCGCAAGAAGTTTGCGGCATTCCTATCAATTCAAAATAGGCTTGCATCAAACCGTCTTCGCCCGGAGTACCGTGAATGGCGTTGAAAACACAATCGAAAGTGATTTTGGTTCCGTTTATTGTGGTTGAAAAATCGTTTTTGTCGATTGGAAATTCGGCGTCTTTGTCATCGACATAAACCCATTTTTCCTTGAAAATATGGATTCGGAATCCGTTAAATTTGGTTTTGTCAAGAAACTGATAGACAACGTTTCCGCTGATTAGGGAGATTTTATATTCGCTTGAATATCCGCCCATGATGATGGCAATGTTTTTCATTTTTTAGGTCTTGGGTATTAGGTTTTGGCTTTTAGGTAAAATAAAATGTTATTGTTAATTGATTGCAACGAATAGCAGGAAAATGCTCCTAAAAACGATTAAACAAAATTAGAATTTTTTTTGGAACGAAATAGCTTTATCTTTGCGACTTATAAAAATATATTTATGAGTGTACGTGATTATCTTAAGAGTCGAGTGTTTTTTACCCAAGTATTAGCTGCGCTTGCCATTCTTTTTGTTTTGGGTTATTTGTTTATGCATTGGTTGACTTTCACCACGGATCACGATCACGAAATCACGGTACCGAATTTAGCCAAGTTGACCCAGGAGCAAGTGGAGAAAAAACTGGACGAGTTGGACCTGGATTACGTGCTTTTGGACAGCGTGGATTACAATAAAGATTATCCAAAATTTAGCGTGGTCGAGCAAGATCCTTTGCCCGGTGCCAAAGTAAAAGTGGGAAGAAAAGTATATATCAAAATAAATGCTTCGGGATTTTCGTCTGTTCGAATTCCTGATTTAATTCAAAAAACGTATCGGGAAGCAGTACCAACATTGAAAGCATTGGGACTTGAAGAAGGAACAATAACCTATATTCCGAATCTTGGAAAAGATATGGTGCTCGAAATGCGTTTCAAAGGACGAAACCTTAAAGTAGGCGACAGAGTTTTGAAAGCCTCCAAAATTGATTTGGTGTTGGGCGACGGCAAAGAAAGTTATAGTGAACCAGTGGACAGTTTGGCCACACCAACTGAAGTAACACCGGCAAATGGCAAATAATATCGACACTACAGAAGATTTAGATGAAGAATTATTCGAACATTATAGATTTGACATTCCTAAGGGGCAATTGCTCCTGCGAATCGACAAATATTTGATGAATATGATTCCGAATGCCACCCGGAATAAAATCCAGAATGCGGCGACTGCCGGCGATATTTATGTGAACGACTTGCCCGTAAAATCGAATTATAAGGTAAAACCCTTCGACGTGGTGCGCATTATGTTGTCGCATCCACCGTTCGAAAACAGAGTAGATCCCGAAGATATTCCGCTTGACATTGTGTATGAAGACGATGCGCTTTTGCTAGTGAATAAACCACCCAATTTTGTGGTTCATCCCGGTCACGGTAATTATACAGGGACTTTGGTCAATGCTTTGGCGTTTCATTTTAAGGATTTGCCATTGAACAGCAGCGAACGTCCAGGATTGGTGCATCGAATTGATAAAGATACTTCGGGACTTTTGGTGATTGCCAAAACTGAAGCGGCGATGACGCATCTTGCCAAACAATTTGAAGCCAAAACTTCTGAGAGAGAATATATCGCCTTGGTTTGGGGAAATGTGGTTGCCGAAGAAGGAACGATTGAAGGCAACATTGCACGCCACGTAAAAGATCGCATGCAAATGGCGGTTTTTGCCGATCCCGAAATTGGGAAACATGCCGTAACACATTATAAAGTTTTGGAACGTTTTGGTTATGTGACTTTGGTTTCTTGCGTTCTAGAAACTGGAAGAACGCACCAGATTCGGGTTCATATGAAACACATTGGTCATCCTATTTTTAATGACGAGCGTTATGGCGGAAATTTGATTTTGAAGGGAACCACGTTTACGAAATACAAACAATTTATCGATAATTGTTTTAAGGCCTTACCAAGACAAGCTTTGCACGCCAAAACGCTTGGTTTTGTGCATCCTACCACTGGCGAAATGATGCGTTTTGATACGGAATTGCCTCAGGATTTTCAGGATTGTATCGAGAAATGGAGAGGTTATTCGAAATCGCATTTGGCTGATGAAGAGGAATAGTTGTTGTTATTGTTGTTAAGAATGGCACGCAGGTGACACGGATTTTGGCGGATTTTTTTATTCTGTTTTGAAAATGATATATAAAATTAAAAGCCTCGATTGAAGTTTTTTTTTGTGGTTTGTTACTTTGTCATTTCGACACAGGAGAAACACATTAGTTGCTCATTATGCGATTTCTCCTGCGTCGAAATGACAAGTAAATACTGAGCTTAATGTTAATGGCTTTTCGCTAACTTAATTTTCTATTCTTCGGAAAAAATTTGATTTGCATCAACGACAATTGTTTTTGCCCAAATGTCTCCAACTCTCTGATTTTTTAGAGTATTTGAAATGGTTATGAAACCTACTAAACCAAAGAAAAACATGTCAGCAGGATCTAATAGATGTCTTTTTAAAGATTGCATGAAGGAAATTTTTCCAAATAAATTTTCTTGAACAGGTTTTAATCCAACAATACCATTACCTAAAGTTGCTCCAAATAATTGTTCAATACCAATTGTGAAAATACCCCAAAATACGATTGGTATTAGTGCCGGCAAACCATTGAGTTCATAAGCACCTTTGTCATTGGGTTTTCCAAGAATGTATATTAAAAGAAAAGTGATAATGGAAATTATTGTATAATCAATAAATCCAGCGAGAAACCGAGCTCCAATATTTGGTTTGACTATATATTTCATATTTATAATAGTTTTTTGAATGGTAGTTAATTTATAGAATACCTTTTATCTCCCAAATAAACAAAAAAGAATCTTACTTAAAACTAATTTATTGATAAATAGATCCTTGTACAATTTCCCTGCGGCCAATTTCTTTCTCGATATAGCTTTGAATGTTCGATTTGTTCAAGCCCCAATTGGGTGCAATGAGTAAATCCCAATCGGAGATTCCAAACAAACGTTGTATCACAATATCAGGTCGCAAAAGTGGAATCAATTCGCAAAGTAAGTCGGTGTATTCTTCTAAAGTGAAGAGTTTAAAAGGTTTTTTCTTGTATTTAACTCCCATAATCGAGCCTTTGACAATGTGTAAATGGTGGAATTTTACAAACTTAATTTGAGGAAATCGGTTGATTTCGTGAATGTAGTTGAGCATCATTTCTCGGGTTTCCCAAGGGAATCCAAAAATAGTATGCACACACAAATCGAGCTTGCTATCTTTAAGCAATTCCACCGCGGCGACAAATTCGGCGTGGCTGCAACCTCGATTAATTTGTTCCAAAGTTTCGTCGTAAATCGATTCCATTCCCATTTCTAAATCTACGTCAAATCGGTCGCAATAGCTTTCCAATAAAGCTACTTTTTCGACATCGATACAATCGGGTCGTGTTCCCACAGAAAACCCAACAACATCCTCAGTGTTTATGGATAAAGCTTCGTCATACATGGTTTTTAAATAGTGAACTGGCGCATAAGTATTCGTATTTGGCTGAAAATAGACGATGTATTTATCGGCTTTGTAGAAATTTTTGGCGCGCTCCATTCCGTCCTTTAACTGCGATTGTATCGTGGTTGAAGTTCTGGAAATTTCAGGTGTGTACGAATCGACATTGCAATAGGTGCAACCGCCGTAGCCTTTGCTTCCGTCCCTGTTCGGACAGGAAAAACCACCATCGACAATTACTTTATAGACCCGCTGTCCGTTGTATTTTCTGCGCAAGTGCGCTCCGTAATTGTTGTATCCTTTGGCTTCAGAATTGGGTGTTGTGCTCATTGTACAAAAATACGAAATCCGATTCACTGAGAACGACTTGGCTAATTGTTTATTTCGAGTTGCATCAGCAAGTCGGTTTGAATGTCGTTGCCCAAGGTGAAAACGTGTTGGTCAAATTTGACAAAACCATTTTTAGAATAAAATTGCAATGCTCGGTGATTTTCTTCCCAAACGCCCAACCAAACGAAATCAACGGCCATTATTTTTGCAATTTTCAAGGCTTCGTCGAGCAATAATTGCCCCACTTTTTTGCCATGAAAGGCTTGTAGTACATAAATTCTGTGAATTTCTAAAGTGTTTTCTTTTTGCTTTTCAGTTTGGGCGTTGCTAAAGTTTATTTTTAAATAACCAATGGTTTCATTCTCCAAAACTGCAAGATAAAAGCTAGATTCAGGATTGTTTATTTCCGAGGACATTTGTTCGGGATTAAAATTTTCACGGATATAATTTACCATGTTTTCGGGGCTATTCTCAGCGGCAAAAGTTTCTATAAAAGTCAGTTTGCTGATTTCTTGAATAATTTCAAGGTCGAAAATGGTGGCTTTCTTGATTTCGATTTTGGACATAAAAAAATAGGATATTGGTTTGTTGTCCAAAAATACCAAAAATAAAAGGGTTGTCAATTTTCATTTTCGGTTTTTCAATTTGTACTTTTGAAACTTACAATAAAGTGAACTCATAACTATGAAAATCGTCATATCGCCAGCCAAATCATTGAACTTTGAAAAGCCATTACCCACTGCAAAGTTTTCGGAAGCTTTGTTTCTGAAAGAATCAAAACAAGTTCATAAAGTGTTGAAGCAAAAATCGCCCGCAGCACTTTCTGAATTAATGGATATTTCGGATAAACTGGCCGATTTGAATTGGCAGCGCAATCAAGATTGGAAAACACCTTTTAATCCCGAAAATGCGCGTCCAGCAGTGTTTGCTTTTGATGGCGATGTTTATATGGGTTTGGATGCGTATTCGATTCCGGTAGAAAAATTGGAAAAACTTCAAGACAGTTTGCGTATTCTTTCAGGTTTGTACGGAATCTTGAAACCCTTGGATTTGATTCAAGCGTATCGTCTGGAAATGGGAACCAAATTGCCCACTGGCGAAAGCAAAAACTTATATGAATTTTGGAGAACAACAGTTACAAAAGCATTCAACAAAGAACTCAAAAAAGGAGAGCTCTTTATCAATTTAGCGAGCAACGAATATTTTTCGGTGGTTGATGTCAAAGGATTGAAAGTTCCTGTAATAACCCCTGAATTTAAGGATTACAAAAATGGAAAACTAAAAATAATTAGTTTTTTTGCCAAAAAAGCGAGAGGAATGATGGTGCGTTATATCATGGATACTGATGCAAAAACGATTGAAGATTTAAAAGGATTCAACTATGAAGGGTATCAATTTGACTCCAATTTATCAATAGGAAATCACTTGATTTTTACACGATAAAAGTTTTCAGTTTTCAGAATAAAAAAGCAGTTTAAAAATGATTCATTTCATTTTTAAACTGCTTTTTTGAAATCAAAATCTAATGCATCGCTTCGGCAGGATCGATTTTATTTTTTCCTTTTTGATCATTAAGATAAACGGAATACAAAGCAAAAATAGGACTCCTAAATAGATGAAAACATCCATATACGTTAATACGGTACTTTGGACCATAACTTTAAACTCGATTGCTTTGTAAGCTTTTCCTAAAGCTTCATTGAAGGTAAATCCTTTTGACATAAAACTGTGTTGCAATCCCTGTAAGGTTTGTTGTACTTGTAAGGACGTTTTGTCAAGATGTGAAATCAAATTTACACGGTGTTCTTGATTGAATATTGCAATGAAAGTGGTGATAATAGCAATGCCAAAAGAACCTCCAAGTTGTCTCATCATACCCGTAAAAGCAGCACCTTCACCAATATGTTTTCCTGAAAGTGTCGATAAGGAAAGTGTCGTAATTGGCACAAACAATAATCCCAATCCAACACCTCTTAATATTAAAGGCCAAAACATTTCTTCTGCACTAGTATTTGGTGTGATGATGTTGTGCATCCAAAAAGTAAAAAAGAAAAAGATCAGGAATCCCACGGCCACCATATAAGCTTGTGGCACGCCTCTTTGTATCATTTTTCCTATAAAAGGCATCATAATTCCAGTAGTAATCGAACTTGGAATTAACAATAATCCAGCATCAGTGGCACTCCAACCCAAAACAGATTGGGTGTAAATAGGCACGATGAAAGTCGAACCATACAAACCGAATCCCATAATGAAACTCATAATGGTCCCTACTCTCAAATTGGTGTTTTTCAACACTTTTAAGTTGACAATTGGATGTTTATAAGTGAGTTCTCTTTTGATAAAAAGAACTAGTCCAAATAAGGACAAAACACTCAAACTCAAAATTAATTTGTCATTGAACCAATCATCTTGTTGCCCGTGTTCCAAGACAAATTGCAAGGAACCGATAAAAGAAGCCAAAAATGCAATTCCCCACCAATCGACTTGATTTGCTTTTAGTTTGTCGCCATATTTTGGACTTTTAACAAACATTAGTGTCAGTATAGTGGCAATAATCCCAATTGGAATGTTGATGTAAAAAATGAAAGGCCACGAAAAATGATCCACGATATAACCTCCCAAAGGTGGTCCAAGCGTCGGTCCCACAATTACTCCCATTCCATAAATGGCTTGTGCCATTCCTCTTTTGGCAATAGGATAACTTTCGGTAATAATAGTTTGCGCTGTTACTAACAAGGCTCCACCACCAAGTCCTTGAAGAAATCGAAAGGCAACGAGTTCCCATAAATTATCGGCATTGCCACATAAAAACGAGGCAACGGTAAAAATAATAATAGAGGCTGCAAAATAATTTCGACGACCAAATTGCTGCGAAAGCCAGCTTGTCATTGGGATTATGATTACGTTGGCAATTGCATAAGCCGTAATCACCCAAGCAATATCCGTAAGGGTTGCACCAAGGCTTCCTCGCATATTGTTCAAAGCCACGTTTACAATTGTGGTATCCACGATTTCAAGCAAGGCACATAGTACGGCAGTTACCGTAATAATAATCCTTCTGAAACCATATTCTACTAATTCGTCTTCCACCTTTTTTTTGTTATTTTAGATTAATTATTTTTGTTTTTCTAAAAAAGGTAGTGTTAATTCAAATGAACATCAACATTTACGTTCATTCCGGGACGAAGTAATTTTATTTTTTCGGCATCGTTTGAGGCATTCAAACTTATCTTAACCGGCAATCGTTGAATGGTTTTAACGAAGTTTCCAGTTGCATTATCAGGTGGCAACAATGAAAATATAGAACCCGTTGCAGGAGAAAATGATGCTATTTGACCTTCGAAATTATAATCAGGATAGGCATCTACTTTGATGGTTACTTTTTGTCCAATGACCATTTTGTCTAATTGGGTTTCCTTGAAATTGGCAATTACCCATGCTGTTGCATTGTTAATGATGTAAAATAAAGATTGTCCCGGTTGCACCAATTGTCCCGGTTGGATTTCAATTTTCGAAACCTGTCCATCAATGGCGGCTGTTATGACGGTATAAGATAAATTTAATTTGGCAGCATCCAATTGGGCTTTTGCCTTTTTGATATTGGCGGCAGCGACTTCGGTTTGTTTTCCAGAAACTTTCGATTTGGCAATGATGGCCGATTTTTGATACGAACTTGCTTTTTCCTGTTGTTGTAAAATTCGAACTTGATTTTCGGCTTCTTGTTTTGCCGTCAAAGCTTGCTCATATTGTTGTTTGGTAATCGAATGGTTTTTGTACAAATTATTATAACGATTGTAATCGCTAGTGATTTGACCCAATCTAATTTTTGCCGATTCAATATTTCCACCTGCCGAACGAACATTGGCATCAGAAACCGAAATACTTGCCATAGCATTTCCAATATCTGCTTTCGCAACTTCATAACCACCTTCGGCGGCCACCACTGCTGCATTGGCTTCTTCTATTTTTAATTGGAAATCGCGTGTGTCGATGGTAAATAAGGTGTCACCTTTCTTCACAAAAGCATTGTCTTTCACATAAACTTTGCTCACATAACCAGAAACTTTAGGAATAATTGGATTCATATTTTTCTCGATTTGTGCGTCATCAGTACCTTCATGCGACAAGGAATGAATGTATTTGAAACTGCCATAAGTAACGCCAATAGCCACCAAAACCAAAAGGATGATTATGAATTTTGTGTTTGTTTTTTTCTTTTCCATGGGATTGATTATATTTTTGAAAGATTGAAAGATTGGGATAATTGTCCTGTTGCCGATAGCAGTTCGTAATATTTTTGAATAATGTTGGCTTTCGCCAAAGTGGTATTGATTTTGGAACTTAGTTGATCAACGTCGGCTTCGAGTAAATCATTCGTGTCCGAAAGTCCATTGTCATATTTGTCTTTTACAATCCGGTAATTTTCCGATGCTTGTTCGAATGCCTGCAGATAAACTTGGCTTTGTTTCAGCGATAAATCATAGTTTTCGATAGCTTGTTTTACCTCAATTTTGATGTTGTCAGAAAGTATCTCTTGAGAATTTTGCACTTCGAGCGATTTGCTTTCGGCAAGTTTTACCATCGTGCCATTTTTTAGAATATCACTCAAATCACACGAAATTCCAATTCCATAATTCATTGCGTTTTGAACCGTAACCAAATTTTTTAAATCTAATGAAGTGTAGCCGCCAACAAGTGTAATCGAAGGATAATAAGCACTTCGAGCCATTTTTATACTGGCTTTACTAGCTTTTTCTTGAAATCGCATCGCTTCTAAATCTTTGCGATTTTCAAATGCTGGTTTTTCATCCGTAGGAATATTGTCCATTTTGAAATTGAAAAAATCACTTTCTCGAACTTCTAATTTTGTCTCGGTCGGTAATTTCAAAAGCGTAACGAGATAAAAATTTACAATGTTCAAATTGTTGTTTGTTTCGTCTATCGAAAGTTGTATTCTCGAAAGTTGTAATTGTGATTTCAATAAATCATTTCTTGGGATTATTCCGTTTGTTTCCATTTCGCTAAAATCAAAAACACGCTGTTCCGCTCGCTTTTGGTTTTCTTTCAGGATTTCCAATGTTTTTTGGGCCTTGTATAAACTGGCATAATACTCTACGACTTTCAACGAAATTTCACCTTTTGTTTGCGAAGCTGTCGCCATTTCGGCTTGATACAGATTTTCTGAAACATTGATGCTGTTTTGTATTTTGAAACCCTGAAAAACAGGGAGGCTGGCATTGACTTGCCCAAGTATCAGGCGATCCACAATGGGCGGCGCCTGCGAACTATTGCCTTGATTTATTTTCAAATCTACTGTGGCTTTCGTCAATCTTTGATATTGACCTGCCGCTTTTAAATCAGGGTATTGTCGGTTCTTGGCAGCTTGTAATTCATATTTTTTGGTATTTACTTTGGTATTTCCCAAGACGACATCGTTGCTTTTGCTCCAAGCCATATTCACGGCTTCGTCGAGTGTTAAGCTGGTTTTTTCCTGTGCATCGATGGATGAAATTCCAATAAAGTAAATCCCCAAGAGTATTAATTGATTAATTTTCATAGATCAAAAGGGCTTTTATAGTTTGTTGAATGTGCTTTGTCAAATCGTTTTGTATGTAATTGTTGTATTGAGATTCCGTTTTCAGGTTTAATAGTTCTTCAAAAAAGGGCTTGTTCATTTGAAAATGGAAATAAGTTCCCAGAATAGTTGGCGTTATCAGCGGAATGATTACGTCTTTCCTGAAAACTCCCATGGTTTGTCCTTCTTGAATAATATGTTCCAATGATTTTAGGTTTTCCTTTTTCAAATCCGAAAAAGATTCAAGATCCAGTACGTGTTTTTTGGAGGATAATTCAAAATGCAAAATGCGGTAAATTCCTCTGTTGCAATTGATTCTGTTGATGTACAGTTCAATCAGCTTGTTTATTTTATCGACAGGCTCGAGGTTTTCTTCCAATAAATTTTCTAATTGTTCTTTTAGTCCCGAAGTTTTAAATAGTACCAAAGACTCAAGAAGACGTTCTTTGGAACCAAAATAATACGAAACCATCGCGATATTAATTTTCGCCACTTTCGAAATATCCCGAATCGAAGTACCGTCAAAACCTTTCTCGGCAAATAGCGTTTCGGCTACGTCGAGAATCTGGATTTGTTTGTCGTTGAATTCGGTTATCAATGGATTTTGTTTTTAAAACATCAAAATTAAACAACTGTTTAATTTAAACGGTTGTTTAATTTTTGTTTAACTTTTTTTTAACGTTTGTTGTATTGTTAAATAATCATACTATTTTGTCATTTCGACGAAGGAAAATTCACATTTGTTGGTCTCGTTACATGATTTGCTTCATTTATTAATGCAACTTCTCAGATTACATTCGTCGAAATGAAAAAGCTAAAAAGGATTAGTCTTGTAAATTCTATACTAAAAAACGTCTCACATTAAGTTTTATATCCAATGTGCTAAGGCAGAAAACATTACAGAACTTGTTCAAAATTGTGAATATCTATTTTTAGAATACTATTTTTTTTCTCTTCTAGAATCTATCTTTGACATCCTTAAAAAAAAATAGTATGAGCGGAATGTGGTACGAATGTAAAGTAAAATACAGAAAAACAGATGAAACTGGAACACAAAAGGTTACTACCGAAGCTTTTTTGGTAGATGCTTTATCGTATACCGAAGCCGAGTCTAGAATCAATGAAGGCTTATATTAGTGAAGAGTTTAAAATCACGAATATAAAAGTGGCGAATTATGCCGAAATTCATCCTTTCGAAAATACCGATCGTTGGTTTAAATCAAGGGTTTCTCTATTGGCATATGACGAAGAAAGCGGCAAAGAGCGCAAGTCGAATATGTATTTATTAATTCAAGCCAATGATGTGAAAGAAGCTTTTGAAAATACCGTTGAAGTGATGAAAGGCACGATGGGCGATTACACCATTCCTGCCATTTCAGAATCTCCTATTATGGATGTTTTTCCGTATTTCTCTGGGGAAGAAGACGAATTGGAACAAATGGAAAAGTTCAATATGCTTAAAGCTTCGAAACCAGAAAATGAGGCTTTGGAAATTGAAGACGCAATGGAATTTGATGCTGAAGTTGTAGCGGAAAGTTATTGATATTTTATTGAAAAAAAAGTCCCATTTTGTCATTGCGAGGAACGAAGCAATCCTATTTGTTGCTCTCATTATGTGATTGCTTCGTTCCTCGCAATGACTTTTTATTTTCTTTCCATATTGATTATTGGAATTGCTACGAAGTCGGGAGAATTCGTATAGCTGTTTATTTAATTTTAATGAGCTTTGCACCATAAACAATCATATCATCTTCGTCCTTTTCGTTTATTTTTTTAGTGCGAAAATAAATTGTATCAGAAGGATTATAAGTTTCTCCTTCTATGTCAACTTCTAATTCAGAACCTTTATCTTTCAAAATTAAAAGTCTACCAAATTTAAGTTTCTTCACTTCAATTTTTCCTTTTCTTTTGGAGCCATTAGTCAAAGTCTTTTCATATTTATCTCCACTAATTTTGATTATGCAATTTTCGGCAACATAATCGGCTTCATATTCCATTTTATATTTGCCATCGAGTTTAATTTCTTGTTGTTGTTTTTGATTAAATGTTAATGCAAAAAAGAGTAATGCAAAAGAAAGTAGTTTCATTTTATAGGTGGTTTTAAAGTTGCTGGTAATTATATCTTCAGTGTTTATTTATTACCAAATATATATAAATATTCTTAGAAATCATTAAATTTTGGAGTATTAAATTACAAAAAAACGGCGTTTAAATTAACTTTAAACGCCGTTTGATTTTATATAGAAAATGATAATTTCTTATCGAATCGCTTTCACAAACTCCCCAATACTTCCAACACCATTCTCCATCAGGTTTTTGATAAAAGCACTTCCTATGATCGCGCCTTTTGCAAATTGTGTGGCTTGATTAAAGGTTTCCTTGTTGCTGATTCCAAAACCAATGATTTGAGGATTTTTCAGGTTCATATCGGCGATGCGTTTGAAATAGTCTTCTTGAATGCTTCCAAAACCGGATTGAGAACCGGTAACGCTTGCGGAACTTACCATATAAATAAATCCGTCCGAAACGCTGTCGATAAAACGAATGCGCGCGTCCGAAGTTTGTGGCGTAATCAAGAATATGTTTTTAAGTCCGTATTTCTCGAAAGTAGCTTTGTATTCATCTGCATAAACATCAACTGGAAGGTCGGGAATGATTAATCCATCGATGCCAATTTCAGCACATTTCTTGCAGAAATTTTCTATGCCATATTGCAACATTGGATTGAAATAACCCATAATCACTAATGGAATTGAAACTGTTTTCCGAATATCTTTTAGTTGGTCAAACAAAACCTGAGTCGTCATTCCGTTATGCAAAGCTTGAGTTGAACTTTCTTGAATCGTTGGTCCATCGGCCAAAGGATCACTAAATGGCAAACCGATTTCGATCATATCGACACCGCTTTTTTCTAAATCTTGAATGATTTTTATAGTGTCATTCAAATTGGGATATCCTGCCGAAAAATAGATAGAAAGAATTTTTTTATTTTCTTGTATTTTTTGGTTTATTCTGTTCATTGTATATTTTTTATAAGACCTTTAGTAGCTTTTTTGTTTTATGGGCATAATTGTTCAACTGCTTATCTTGCAGCACTATAAGCCCAGGCTTTTTGTTTCGATTGCAAGTGTACTTCAACACGTTTGTAATGTAATCCTTCATAAAGATCCGCTTGGTGAAGTTCTTTAGTAGTGATTTCGTAAACTATTCCGTTGATGGTATCTTCAAGATTACTTGTTTCCACAAGGATATCATATTTAACTAATCCAAATTCTTCTTCAATTATTAATTCTTGTAACGCATACCCTACTAATTTTTCTGGCGTTCCGTGTAGTATACGTCCAAAAAGGTTTTCTTGTACATCCTCGTGTTGCAAAGTACCGTAGGTAAATAATTTGATTATAGGTTTCATTTTTTAATGGTCTAAATTATAAATTAAAATAGTCTATATAAGTATTCAAATCTTTGTCACCACGGCCGGATAAATTGATCACGACAACATCCGTAGGCTTGAACTGTTTTTGATCTAAAACTGCAAAGGCGTGTGCACTTTCGATGGCGGGAATTAAACCTTCCATTTGGGATAATTTCAGTCCCCAATTCATGGCTTGTTCATCGGTAATCGAAATAAATTCGGCTCTACCGGTGGCAAATAAATTGGCGTGCATTGGGCCAACACCGGGATAATCCAATCCGGCAGAAATAGAATACGGTTCGGTAATTTGACCGTCCAACGATTGCATCAACAGGGTTTTACTTCCGTGAATTACGCCCACTTTTCCCAAGGCTGAAGTTGCGGCACTTTCGCCAGAATCAACGCCCAAACCTGCGGCTTCGACAGCGATAATTTTCACGCTTTCGTCATCTAAAAAGTGGTAATAGGCACCCGCAGCATTGCTACCACCACCCACACAAGCGATGACATAATCGGGGTTTTCGTTGCCTTCTTTCTCTAATAATTGTTCTTTGATTTCTTTGGAAGTGACGCTCTGGAAACGCGCTACCATATCCGGATAAGGATGCGGCCCTACGACAGATCCGATGATGTAATAGGTGTCAACGGGATTGTTAATCCAGTCGCGAATGGCTTCGTTGGTAGCATCTTTAAGGGTTCTTGAACCAGAAAGTGCGGGACGAACTTCGGCGCCCAACATTTTCATTCGAGCCACATTTGGCGCTTGACGCTTAATGTCTATTTCGCCCATATAAACGATGCATTGCAAACCCATCAAAGCACAAACTGTGGCTGTGGCAACGCCGTGTTGACCGGCACCGGTTTCGGCAATGATTCGAGTTTTTCCCAATCGTTTGGCCAATAAAATTTGCCCAATCGTGTTGTTGACTTTATGAGCACCAGTATGGCATAAATCTTCTCTTTTGAGGTAGATTTTGGTGTTGTATGCTGCCGATAAACGTTCCGCAAAATAAAGCGGTGTTGGCCGACCTACATAATCTTTTAAGAGCGCATCGAATTCTTCTTGAAACGAAGGTTCTGCGGTAATTTTTAAATATTGTTGGCGTAATTCCTCTACATTTGGATATAACATTTCGGGGATGTATGCTCCACCAAATTCTCCGTAATAGCCTTTTTCGTTAACATGATAACTCATTTTATTTATTTTAAATGATGAATTTTAAATGCATCGATTATTTTAATTTTTAAATCTTTCAATCTTTCAATCTCTTTTAATCCTGGTTCTATTTCAAATTTACTGTTTACATCAATGGCATAAACGGGTAAATTGGTTTTTAATACTTGTTTAACGTTGTCTAACTCTTCGATTCCGATTCCTCCGCTTAGGAAAAAGGGTTTGGTTGACGGATAATTTTCTAATACTTTCCAATCGAAAGTAGTTCCGTTTCCGCCGGGTAATTTTCCTTTGGTGTCAAAAAGGAAATAATCACAACTCTTTTCGAACGGTTTCAATTCCTGAAAGTCAAAGATATCTAAAATTGAAAATACTTTTATGATTTCTGTCAGGTTTGGTATCCTTTTTTTTAGATTTTCGCAAAATTCAACCGATTCATGACCGTGAAGTTGAACGGCTCGCAAATCGTATTTTTCTATTTTGGCAAGAATTTCTTCTAAACTAGCATCGACAAAAACACCAACTTTCTTTATGGATTGAGGCAAATTGGGCATTTCTCCATCAAAATAACGCGCCGATTTCTCCCAAAAAATAAAGCCCATATAATCGGGAAGCAGCGAGCCTACTTCGAGTATATTTTCGGGGTATTTCATGCCACAGATTTTCAGTTTCATGGTTTTGTTTTTTTTTATAGCAAAGGCGAAAAGGCGCAAAGGTTTTTGTATCTAATAGACTAATTTTGAAATAAATTCTTTCGCCGCTTCACCAGCATTTGCTGTTTTCATGAAGTTTTCTCCAATCAAGAATCCTTTGTAACCATAAGGTTTTAATTCGTTGATGGCTTCGATAGATGAAATGCCGCTTTCGGAAACTTTCACGAAATCATTCGGAATATGGTCAGCCAATTGCTTACTAAAATCCAAACTCACTTCGAAAGTTTTTAGGTTTCTATTGTTAACGCCGATCATGTCTAATGTTGGCATGATTGATTTTTCTAGTTCTTCTAGATTATGCACTTCCAATAAAACTTCCAAGCCTAGATTCTTGGCAAATTTCGAAAAAGATTTGATTTCGTCACGTGTTAAAACAGCAGCAATCAGCAAAATTAAATCGGCTCCGTGCGCTTTCGCTTCTAATATTTGATACTCGTCAACAATGAATTCTTTTCTCAATAACGGAATATTTACGGTGGCTCTTGCCAAAAGTAAATCGTCTAAGGAACCGCCAAAATATTTTCCGTCTGTCAAAACTGAAATTCCAGAAGCGCCAGCATTTTCATAGCCTTTCGTTACTTCTTCGACCGTGAAACTATAATTGATTTCAGCTTTGGATGGTGAACGGCGTTTGTGTTCGGCAATGATTCCAGAGTTGCTATTTTGCAAATTATGGCTTAAAGAAATCGTCTTTTTTTCAAAGAAAACCGAAGCTTCCAATTGCGAAACAGGAATGATTGATTTCTTGAGAATAACTTCTCTTCTTTTGTCGACTATGATTTTATCGAGTATGTTCATTATTTTTAATTTAAAGATTGAAAAATTTAAAGATTGAAAAATTCCAATCTAAATAAAAATTATCCTTTGATTTTAGTACTTAAATATTTTATAAAATTTGACAAGTTTTGAGATATTTCTATACTTGTTTTATAGCTTTCATCGATTTCTATTTGGGAACAAAGACTAAGTTCCCGAGATAATATTAGCATACTTCTAACTTCTGCGCAACTTCCTTTTGAGATTTTTAAATATCTGATGAGTTGTCTGTTGTTATTATATTCGGAACCTTCCGCAATGTTATTAGTTATTGAAATAACTGCCCTTTTTATTTGATCTTTAAACCCAAATTCTTTTTCAAAGTTTTTGTTATTTACTAATTCAAAAATCAATTTTGCTAATAAAATTCCTTTTTTATAAACTTCAAACTCTTCGAAAGATTTTGTCGTAATTTTTAATTTTTTAAATGCTTAAATCTTTCAATTTACTGAAAGCTAACAGTCCTTTTCCAGATAACAAACTTTCTTTTGCTATTTGAAATCCTTCTAAAGGAGAACATTTTGTAACTGTTGCAATCGCCATTCCGGCATTGGCACAAACCACATTATTTTGGGCATCAGTTCCTTTTCCGGAAAGGATATTCATAAATAGTTGCGCCGATTCTTCGATGGTTGTTCCGCCTTCAATTTCGCTTTGTTCTAATTGTCGAACGCCAAAATCGGATGGATTCAAAACGCCTTCCATTCGATCCGAAATAGTTTTTGTTGGACAAGTCAAAGAAACTTCATCATAGCCGTCCAAAGAATGAAGGATGGTAAAATTAATATCGGTATTTTGATATAAATACGCATATTTTCTGGCTAATTCGAGATTGTAAACACCCACCAATTGGTTTTTTGGAAACGAAGGATTGATCATGGGCCCCAACATATTAAAAAACGTTCTCACGCCTAATTCTTTTCGAATTGGTCCCACGTTTTTCATTGCTGGGTGGAATAATGGTGCGTGTAATATACAAATTCCGGCTTGGTCGATGCATTTGTTCAAGAAATCATTGTCATTACTGAATTTAATTCCCAAACTTTCCATTACATTACTCGATCCCGAAATGGAAGAAACACCATAATTTCCATGTTTGGCCACTTTGATTCCTGCTCCGGCAGCCACAAAGGATGCCAAAGTGGAGATGTTAAAAGTGTCTTTTCCGTCGCCACCGGTTCCGCATAAATCGATGGTGTTGTAAGTAGATAAATCCACGCGAATGCACAATTCTAATAAGGCTTCACGAAAACCGGCTAACTCCTCAATGCTAATACTTCGCATCATATAAACGGTCAAAAAGGAAGCAATTTGACTTGGATTATAATTTCCGTTAGAGATATTGACCAAAACTTCTTTCGCTTCTGCTTTCGACAGCATTTCGTGATTGATGAGTCTATTTAGGATGATTTTCATTTATGATTTCTTTTTATTTTCAGACATATATTTTAAATAATCAACAATTTCTTGCGATTGCTGTTTTGAAATTCCGGGTGTTGGCATTTTGACTTTATTTCTAAAAGAAGCCGGATTCACGATATAATCAACGAGTTCGTTTTCTTTCCAATATTCGGTGACACTTTTTGGAAAATTTAATTCCGGTCCCATGGTGCCTCCAATTCCGTTGATGGCGTGACAGGTTAGGCATTTATTTGTGAATAAAGTATAGCCTGATTCCAATGCTTTATTCTTTGTTGGAAACAACTCTTTGGTAGATTGATTCAGCGGTTCTAAATAAATTTTAACCAAATTATAAGGCCATTTATAATGAGAATCTTTCTCTGAAACCGAAGGGTAAACGATGTAAAACGGTGCTGCATTCATCTCGTTTTCGTTCTTGGTAATCGGTTCCCATTGAGCCCCTTTTAATGCATCAACATCTTCGAATGCCAAGTACGGTTTTGCATTTAAAAATAAATCCAACGGCATTTCTGGTTTATAACCATCGATACATTCGAACACAATTTTTGTGTTTTTGGGATCTATTTTCGTTATATCAATTTCATTTTTGATAAGAACAATTGCGTTTACCGCTTTATATTTCTTTGCTTTATGATAAACGGGATCATTTGCGATGGTTACCATCGTGTCTTTTCCGAGTTTGTTTTTCTGCTGTAAATCCAATAAATCCAATTTCATTTCAGCTTGGGCAATAATTGTTGTTTCTACTTTTTGCTCCTTTTTTTGATTACAAGAAAGGAAGCTAAAAATAAAAAAGCAAGAAATTAAAATAGGAATTATCGGTTTATTCATTTTTTCAATTTTGTCGTAGAGACGTTGCATTGCAACGTCTCAATGATTATTTGTAATTTTGGGAGACGTTGCAATGCAACGTCTCTACGATTTTAACCAATTCTCCAAAATCTTCTTTCCGTTAGGTGTCAACACACTTTCGGGATGAAATTGTACGCCACGCACATCAAAT
>CAIOTL010000241.1 GCA_903861155.1 uncultured Bacteroidota bacterium | reverse complement strand
TCTGTGAAAGGTAGATTGCATACGCGTTACGCACCCGTGCGCCGGTCTCTAGTATTGCTACTATACCCCTCGACTTGCATGTGTTAAGCCTGCCGCTAGCGTTCATCCTGAGCCAGGATCAAACTCTTCATCGTATATTATTTGCTTAATAAATTAAGCTACTTATTATGCGACTCAAATTCTAGTGGTTTTTTAAATCTTCCGATTCTCTTACTCTCTTTATTCTTGTTTTAAGATCTCTCTTAAAACGGCTGTCAATTCAATATGTCTAGGAACGTATTCTTCTATTTGTTTTTCGCTTGTCTCTCAAAGCGGGTGCAAAAGTAATCACTTTTTTTTATCTGGCAAGAATTTTGACGAGATTTTTTGAAAATAAATTCTCTAATACCTCAATCACTTTTCTAACCCAATATTTTTAAGAACTTACTCCCCTTAGGGGCGGCAAAGATAATCACTTATTTTATTTCTGGCAAATCTTTTTTAACCTTTTATAAGTTTATTTTTCGTTAGCTTTCCATTAAATTTATAAGAACCTCGCTCTGAATGCGGGTGCAAAAGTAGCACGTTTATTCGCTTAAACAAGCCTTATTTTTACTCTTTTTTGAAAGTATTTTTTAATACCTTGGTTTTTCGATATTTACAAGTATGTTTTTTTGTTGATTCATGTTATTTCAGGGGTGTTTTTGCCAATTCAATAGCTTATAAAGCCTTTTTACCTTGCCTGTGTTTAAAACAAGACACCCATATACGCAGATTTAATCAAGAAAAAACCAATATAGACCTTCTTCTACAATAGCCCGAAACCCTCTCCCCTGTCCTTATTGCTGCCTATTTCCCGGTTTCTCGCAAATTGCATAGCAAAACAGTGATTCGGAGTGTTGTCCTCCTTAAAAAAGTTATCCCCTACATAATGTATAAACTTGTCCTCATAATATTGTATGTATTTTAGTAATGCGCTATATTTGCATTCACAAAATTAAAAACAATGATTAAGATTAGTTTGCCCGATGGGTCAGTTAAGGAGTTTACAGCAGGGGTAACTCCTATGGATGTTGCTATAAGCATTAGTGAAGGATTTGCCAGAAATGTGATTTCGGCTTCTTTCGATGGTACAATTGTGGAAACCACAACTCCTTTGACGACTGACGGCAGCCTTATATTATATACCTGGAATGACGAAGGAGGCAAAAAAGCGTTCTGGCATTCGACTTCGCACGTGATGGCACAGGTTCTTGAAGAAATGTATCCTGGCATAAAACTGACTCTTGGGCCAGCAATTGTCAATGGGTTCTATTATGATGTGGATTTTGAAGACCAAAAAATTACGGATGCTGATTTCAAAAAGATTGAAGATCGCATTCTAGAAATTTCAAGAGAAAAACACGAATTTAAATTGCGTCCTGTTTCTAAAGCGGATGCTTTGGAAGTGTATAAAGACAATGTCTATAAAACGGAGTTGATTACGAATCTTGAAGACGGAACGATTACTTTTTGTGACCACTCTACTTTCACCGATTTGTGTCGCGGTGGACATATTCCAAACACAGGAATCATTAAGGCTGTGAAAATCATGAGTATTGCTGGCGCTTATTGGCGTGGTGATGAAAAGAACAAACAATTAACTCGTGTATATGGAATTTCGTTTTCAAAACAAAAAGACTTAACAGAATATTTAGAATTACTAGAAGAGGCAAAACGTCGTGACCACAGAAAACTAGGTAAAGAACTGGAATTGTTTGCTTTTTCAACAAAAGTCGGACAAGGATTGCCGTTGTGGTTGCCAAAAGGTGCAGCTCTTCGCGATAGGTTAGAGCAGTTTCTGAAAAAAGCACAGAAGAAAGCTGGTTACGAACAAGTAGTTACGCCTCACATTGGCCAGAAAGAACTATATGTGACTTCGGGTCATTATGCCAAGTATGGTGCTGATAGCTTTCAACCGATAAGTACTCCTGCCGAAGGGGAAGAGTTTTTATTGAAACCGATGAACTGCCCTCACCACTGTGAAATCTATAATGTAAGACCTTGGTCGTACAAAGATTTACCAAAGCGTTATGCTGAATTTGGAACTGTATATCGTTATGAACAAAGTGGCGAATTACACGGTTTAACACGTGTTCGTGGGTTTACTCAAGATGATGCGCATATTTTTTGTACACCAGACCAATTGGATCAAGAGTTCAAAAACGTTATTGACTTGGTATTGTATGTTTTTGGTTCTTTAGGATTCGAAAATTTTACTGCTCAGATTTCGTTACGTGATCAAGAAAACAGAGAGAAATACATTGGTTCTGATGAAAATTGGGAAAAAGCAGAAAACGCCATCATCAATGCCGCTCGTGATAAAGGACTACAAACCGTTGTTGCTTATGGCGAAGCAGCATTCTATGGTCCAAAGTTGGATTTTATGGTAAAGGATGCCCTTGGCAGACAATGGCAATTAGGAACTATTCAGGTAGATTATAACTTACCGGAGCGTTTTGAATTGACTTACAAAGGTTCTGACGATCAATTGCACACACCGGTGATGATTCACAGAGCTCCTTTTGGATCTATGGAACGTTTTATTGCTATTTTAATTGAACATACCGCAGGAAAATTCCCGCTTTGGTTGATGCCAGAACAAGCTATTATTTTGTGTTTGAGTGAGAAATATGAAATATATGCGAAAAAAGTTTTAAATCTGCTAGAAAATCACGAAATTCGCGCCCTAATTGACAACAGAAACGAGTCGATTGGTAGAAAAATTAGAGATTCCGAAATGCAAAAAACCCCGTTTATGCTGATTGTAGGCGAGGAAGAAGAGAGAAACGGAACCATATCTATACGTCGTCACGGACAAGAAGGAAAAGGGAACATTAGCGTTACAATTGAGGAATTTGCTGCAATTGTAAACGAAGAAATATGCAAAACATTAAAAACATTTACAGTTTAACTTAAATAATAAAGTCATAGCAATACGAAGCAATAGAGGTTATCAACCTCGAGTAGAAAAAAAAGATGCCCATAGGATTAATAATCTTATCCGTGGTGTGCAAGAAGTAAGACTTGTGGGTGAAAATATCGAGCCAGGAGTTTTTAAACTTTCTGAAGCGTTACGATTAGCAGATGAATTCGAATTAGACTTGGTTGAAATTTCACCAAATGCAGAACCGCCAGTTTGCAAGATAATGGATTATAAGAAGTTCGTTTACATGCAAAAAAAACGTGAAAAAGAGCTTAAAGCAAAATCTACTCAAATTGTAGTAAAAGAAATTCGTTTTGGCCCTCAAACCGATGAGCACGATTATGAATTCAAAAGAAAAAATGCAGAAAAATTTCTTAAAGAAGGTTCAAAATTGAAAGCGTTTGTTTTCTTTAAAGGACGTTCGATCATCTATAAAGACCAAGGTCAAATCTTGCTATTAAGATTAGCCACCGATCTTGAAGAATTTGGAAAAGTAGAAGCAATGCCCGTTCTCGAAGGAAAGAGAATGATTATGTTCATTGCTCCAAAAAAGAAAAAATAAGTAAGTAAGAATAAATTAAAACACTAGGAAAAAATGCCTAAAATGAAAACCAAATCTAGCGCCAAGAAACGTTTTAAAGTTACTGGTTCTGGAAAGATTAAAAGAAAGCATGCTTTCAAAAGTCACATTTTGACTAAAAAATCTAAAAAACGTAAATTAGCTTTGACACACTCAGCACTAGTTCACAAAACAGATGAGAAAAGCATCAAACAACAATTAAGAATTATCTAATCGACAGTCATAGATTGTCAATTACAAAAAATAATTCTTTAGGTTAAAACAATTTAAAATAACCTTGGAGTGGGCCATTAAGTGCTTTCGATTAAATTCAAGTCGCCTTACTACAAAAAAAAAACAGAAAATTATGCCAAGATCAGTAAATTCAGTTGCTAAAAGAGCAAGAAGAAAAAAGATAATGAAGCAAGCCAAAGGTTTCTTTGGTCGTCGTAAAAACGTTTGGACAGTTGCAAAAAATGCGGTGGAGAAAGCAATGTGCTATGCTTACCGTGACAGAAAAGTGAACAAAAGAAATTTCCGCGCTTTGTGGATTCAACGTATCAACGCTGGAGCTAGATTAGAAGGAATGTCATATTCACAGTTCATTGGGAAATGCAAAGCTAATAACATCGAATTGAACCGTAAAGTTCTTGCCGATTTAGCAATGAATCACCCAGTAGCTTTCAAAGCAATACTTAATAAAGTAAAATAAACGTTTTATCAACTCAATTTAAGATTACTTAC
>CAIOTL010000240.1 GCA_903861155.1 uncultured Bacteroidota bacterium | reverse complement strand
ATTTAATATATTTGTTAAACTATTTAACCAACCATTAATATATTTTAATTCTATTATTATGAAAAATATCTTTTTAACAGCAACTGCCGTTTTGATGCTTTTTTCTTGTCAAAATGATACTACTGGTCCAACCTCTCCAACAACTAATGCCATTATTCAACGTGGTTGTGCAACTCAAGAAGTACTTGAAGCACAATTAGCAGCTGATCCAACACTGGCAATTAGAATGAACCAAATTGAGGCTTTTACCCAAAATGTGATGTTAACCCGTAAAATAGTAAATGGTAAGATTGTAATTCCAGTTGTAGTAAACATTTTATATAGAACTGCTGGCGAAAACATTTCGGATACCCAAATACAATCTCAAATCGATGTATTAAACAAAGACTACAATGCAACAAACACTGATTTCATTAGTGTTCCTGCTGAATGGTCTGCAATAGCTGCAAATATTGGCATCTCTTTTGAACTGGATAAAACCATTAATGGAACTGGAATTATTAGAAAATCAACCACCAAGAAATCATGGGGAACAAGAGATGCGATGAAAAGCAGCAAACAAGGAGGAATAGATCCTACTTCACCCACTACAACTCTTAATCTATGGGCTTGCACTATTGGAGGTGGTATTTTGGGATATGCACAATTTCCTGGTGGCAAATCTGCAACTGATGGAGTTGTGATTGATTCTTTCTATTTTGGATTATCAAGTGCTGCAAGTTATCCTTATAATTTAGGAAGGACGGCTTCTCACGAAGTGGGACATTGGATGAATCTGCGTCACATTTGGGGCGACGCCTCTTGTGGAAATGATTTAGTGACTGATACTCCTGTGGCAAAAACCGCAAATTTTGGTGTTCCTACCTATCCACAAGTGAGCTTATGCTCCCCTATTCCTCATAATGAAATGACGATGAACTATATGGATTACACGGACGATCGTGGAATGTATATGTTTACCAATGGTCAAAAAGCTAGAATGACGGCAATATTTGCTGCAGGCGGACCAAGAGCCGAAATTGGTCAATAATTCTTCCCTATTTTTAAAATATAAACTCGCTACTTGTTAGCGAGTTTTTTTTATCTTTATCCTCTAAAAAATAAAAATGATTTCATCAAAAATTGTGGCAAACGGGATTTTAAGAGCCTTAGCGATATTAGCTTTAGCTTCAATATCCTTATATTTTTTATATCAAATTCAAACGGTGCTGATATACCTTATTATATCATTGATTCTTATGCTAATAGGAAGTCCCATCCTTGATTTCTTCATAAAAAGGTTAAAATTTAGACATACTTTGGCAACTATAGCAACCCTCTTTATTTTCATCGTGTTTATTAGTATTTTTGTATTAATGTTTATTCCTTTAATATCCTCCCAAGGACAAAATCTGTACCTTTTAAAAACTACTGATATCGAAAAAAATATCACTCAATTACTAAACCAAATCTCAGCCTTTTTAGAAAGTTATCATATCGATTCAGCCAAAATAGTCAAAGAAATCAATATCACTTCTAAAATTAATTTCAATTTTAT
>CAIOTL010000239.1 GCA_903861155.1 uncultured Bacteroidota bacterium | reverse complement strand
AATCTATGAGAAAGAAAAGAGGTATAAACAAAACGTAATATTTTAAGTATATTTGAATACTAATTAACAGATGAAAAAAAGAAGTTTTTAATGAAAAATGGAGGTGGTCATTTTGCTCCGGAATTAGGTGGTCATTTTGAATTGGAATCAGGTGCTCACTTTAAATTGGAATTGGGTGGTCAATATCACTGGAATTTGCACTACTTGGACCCAAAAGTAATTTCAGCTATAGAAAAGGCGGTGTTAGATGTTAAAATATTCGGTTAGATTCTAAATTATATATTATTCAACAATAAATCCCTAAAATCAGTGTTTTAGGGATTTTTTTATACTTTTTTCATCACTCTTCCTCACTTGAATTCCTCACTTGGACAAAATGAGTTCTTGATTTTTTTGATTAAATTCCATAAAAAAACCCTTAACACGTTAAGTGTTAAGGGTTCGTTTCAGTAGCGAGACCGAGATTTGAACTCGGGACCTCAGGGTTATGAATCCTGCGCTCTAACCGACTGAGCTATCTCGCCAAATTGATGGGTAATACATATCTTAGAATGCGGGTGCAAATATAAAAATTAAATTAGAGGTTACAAGTATATCTCGAATAAAAAAAAATATTTTTGAAAAGGCTTTTTTATTGGCCATATATTCAATACATTTCCAAAAAATTAATCATAGCCCATGGATTTAAAAATACGATACGAAATAGAGTTTCCCATAAATTCTTCGCCTCAATTGTTGTACCAGTACATTTCGACTCCATCTGGTTTGTCTGAGTGGTTTGCCGATAACGTGAATTCTCGTGGAGAGTTTTTTACTTTTATCTGGAATGATTCAGAAGAAAAAGCGAGACTTTGCTCTAAAAAGTCTGGAGAAAAAGTAAGGTTTAAATGGGTTGATAGTAATAATAAGGATACCGAGTATTTTTTTGAATTGAATATTTTAGTGGACGAAATCACGAAGGACGTTTCCTTGATGGTCATAGATTTTGCCGAAAAAGACGAAATAGGTGAAGCAACTCTTTTATGGGAAAATCAAGTTTCCGATCTTAAGCATGTTATCGGATCAGTTTAGTAGCATTCTTTTTTAAAACTTATGTTTGTCAGGCTTTTTAGCCTGACTTTTTTTAAATAATATGATTAATTTTAACGGTATTATCGTATCTCATGACTCCAATTTATTGATACAAAACCGTGCATTTTTATTTGGTGATGCCGTCTTTGAAACAGTCAAAATAATAGATTCAAGAATTCTTTTTTTGGAAGATCATTATTTCAGGTTGATGTCTTCAATGCGTGTAGTTCGAATGGAAATTCCCATGGATTTTACAATGGAATATTTAGGAGAACAGATTCTTGATTTGGCCAAAGCCAGAAATTTAGCAAATTCAAGTCGGGTAAGAATTACAGTTTATAGAAATGAAGGAGGCTATTATTTGCCACAAAACAACACTGTCTCTTTTTTGATTAATGCTGAACCCTTAGAAAGCACTTTATATTCAATCAATCAAAAGGAATATAAGGTAGATTTGTATACAGATTTTTATGTAGCAAAACAGTTGTTATCATCCATAAAAACAACCAATAAAATTTTGAATATCACGGCAAGTATTTTTGCCAATGAAAATGAGCTGGATAACTGTTTGTTGTTAAATGATAGCAAAAATGTTGTTGAAGCCTTGCAAGGAAATATTTTTATGCTAAAAGGGAATACGCTTTTCACTCCCCCAGTTTCTGAAGGATGTTTGAATGGTGTTATGAGGAAACAAATATTGGCTTTAGCTAGAAAAATGGAAAATCTTGAAGTCGTCGAACAAATAATCTCTCCTTTCGACCTTCAAAAAGCGGATGAATTGTTTATCACAAACGTTATTAAAGGAATACAACCTATCACTAAGTATCGTAAAAAAGAATTTATAACTGATTTAGCAAAAATATTAGTGAAAAACCTGAATGAATTTATAAGAAGTAATTAATTCAAATAAGGATTTTCAGGGGCATTAGACCATATTAAATAGTCGCCTCCTAATTCCATTATTTGTTTTTTCCAAAAACTTGAGGCTGGTTTGCCAATGATTTTATTTTCATAGTTATTCTTGGTAATAATCCAAGAGTTTTCCTCCATCTCGGTTTCTAATTGGTCTTCCTCCCATCCTGTATAGCCCAAAAAGAATCTTATATTATCTTTATTTATTTTCCCTTTGTTAATTAGCTCTTTTGTGGTTTCATATTCTCCACCCCAATAAACTCCATTTGAAATTTCTATGCTGTTCGGAATTAGTTCTGGAATATTGTGGATGAAATAAAGATTGTCCTGTTCAACAGGACCACCATTGTAGATTTTAAAAGTTGCCTTAATTTCAGGAATTAAGTCGTTTATTGTGTATTTTAAAGGTTTATTAATGATAAACCCTACTGAACCTTCTTTATTATGATCAGCTAACAAAATAACCGATCTATTGAATGACAAATCTCCAATTATTGAAGGTTCTGCAATAAGCAGAGATCCTTTCTTTAGTTTTTCTGAAATCATTGGTTATATTTTTAATTAAATTTAAGAAAAAAAATTAAAGTTAACCAAATAATGTCGATAAAATGCATAAAAATATCCGCAAAATGATGATTTTGGGTTATTTTAAAAAACAAACAAATTTTTTGCGACTTAGTTTTTATCCTTTTTTTATGCCTATTTAGACATAAATCGGATATAAAAAAATCAATCATTAATCAAAATACATAAAAAAACCCTCCAAAAGGAAGGGTTTGATTATTTTTAAGAAAACTTAAATTAGTTCACAGCACTTTCTAAATCTGCACCAGCTTTAAATTTCACTACATTTTTAGCAGCAATTTTAATAGTTTTTCCTGTTTGAGGATTTCTACCATCTCTTGCAGCTCTTGCAGATACTGACCATGATCCGAATCCTACTAATGAAACTCTTCCGCCTTTTTTCAAAGTACCACCTACGTTACCTAAAAATGATTCTAAAGCTAGTTTTGCAGCAGCTTTTGTAATTCCTGCATCCGCAGCGATAGCATCAATTAATTCTGATTTGTTCATAATATTTAGTTATTAAATGTTGGTTAAAAAAACTTTGTTACTACAACAAATTTAGTAGGATTTACTTCCCTTACAAGCGTTTTTCTTAATTTTAGCTTAATTTGTTGATAACTTATTTTTTTTGTTCATAAAGCAGTGGTTTTTCCTGCTAAATCATAAGAAAACACCCATTTTGTTGACGTTAATACACCATTGCATCACCTGAAAAAGTCATTCCATTCAATAATTCTGCTGTATTCATTTTCTTTTTCCCAGGAAATTGCAAACTTAACACTTGGAGAAATCCATTTTCCACCGCAATTTTCATTTCTTTTTTGGTACAAATCAGGTTTCCAACGTTGTAACTATGATTTTCCAATACGATTTTTGCTTCGTGAATCTTGATATTCCATTCTTCATTTTTGTCTCTAAACAAGCACCAAGCTGATGGATATGGATTCAAACCACGGATTAAATTATAAATTTCAACTGCCGATTTTGTCCAATCAATCTTGCAATTTTCCTTGTTTAGTTTATAAGCTGTTTTTATTTCGGGATTGTCTTTTTGTATAGTAGTAACTACATTTCCTTTTTTGATTAACTCCAAAGTTTTTAAAATAGTTTCACTTCCCAAATGCATTAATCGGTCATGTAATTGTCCCGCATTTTCATCTGGAGAAATTTCTGTTTCGGAAATTAAAATAATTGCACCCGTATCTATTTTGTCATCAATAAAAAAAGTCGACACGCCGGTTTTTGTATCTCCATTAATAATTACCCAATTTATTGGTGCTGCACCCCGATAATTGGGTAATAATGAAGCATGAAGATTGAATGTGCCCAGTTTTGGCATTTTCCAAACCACTTCGGGCAACATTCTGAAGGCAACAACTATTTGTACATTAGCTTTTAAAGATTTTAATTTCTGTAAAAAACTTTCGTCTTTCAAATTTGTGGGTTGTAATAAAGTAAGCTGATGATTCAAGGCATATTCCTTAACTGCCGAATACTTTATTTTTTGTCCACGACCCGCTGGTTTATCCGCTGCGGTGATGACACCTACAACATCGTAATCGTGTTTGATTATGGTATCCAAAATACCTACAGCGAATTCTGGTGTTCCCATAAATACAATTCGTAATTTCTCCATTATTTTTTCAAGGTATATTTGTTATTCGAACGTATCGAAATTTTATTATTTTCTAATAAGTTTTGTAAGGCAAAGATAATATCGTCCTGTGTATTTTTGGTCAATTTTTGAATTTCTCTCGAACTTCTATCTTGCATTTTCAATAATCCAATAATCTCATTCGTAATTGTAGACGCATTTACTGTTTTGGTTTCTTTGGAAATACAATAAGAGCAAATACCGCAATCCGTTTCATTTTTTTCTCCAAAATAGTCCAAAATCAATTTACTTTTACAAACCTTTTTCTCATTAATGTAGTTTAAAACTCCATTGAATCGGTGAATTTTCTGTTTATTCTGATTTTCAAGATATTTTGAAACCCGATTAATGGTTTTTTCGTCTTCACGAACTTCGTTAAAAATAATTGTAGCATCATTATTATTTTTGTGATACTCTATTATAGAAAAGCTTTTCAATTTTTCTAAAATCGCATTAATATCCTTTTCTTCGCAACCTGCTTTCTTTGTAATTAAAGATAAGTTTATTGCAGTTTGAGTTTCATAAATTCCGGGATACGTTCGAAGTATAGCTAGTATAATTGGTTCTTCCATTGAGTTCAAACTCACATAACGAATTACTTCCTTAGACGGTATGATAAATTGCATTGTTATTCTTTCAGAGTACTCTTGTGATAAATTCAATACTCCCTGACGGTCTAAAAACTGAATAGCGTTGAAAGTTTTCAAAGTTGGAAACCCGTATTTTTGACAAAAACGATTCAAATTGAACGAGAATTGTTCGTTGATTCCTTCTCCGTATGCAATCTGGAAATAAGCACACAATTTGATGTATATCTGAGTCAGAATCTTTTTATCAGGTAACACATTAATAAATTGACTTTGGGCTTGAGACTTGTCAGAAGGGCTAGTGAGAAATATAGCAAAAGCCTTTAGGTCATTTCTACCCGCTCGACCCGCTTCTTGATAATAACTTTCTATACTTTCGGGAAGATGAATATGAATTACCGTTTTCACGTTTGATTTGTCAATACCCATTCCAAATGCATTGGTAGCAACCATTATTTGGACATCTTCATTCATCCAAAGGTTCATGTTTTTCTCCTTCTCTTTGATTGCTAATCCGCCATGATAAAATGTCGCCTTGAATCCTAAGGATTGTAATTGCAGAGCGGTTTCCGAACAAGATTTTCTGTTTCGGACATATATAATTGAGGGCTGTGGATTCTTTTTCAAGATTTGATCCATTCGATACAATTTGTCTTCGACTTCAAAAACCATATAAGCAATATTTTTTCGAGCAAAAGATTTCTGAAAAACAACTGGTTTTTCGAGTCCTAATAGTAGAATTACATCCATAAGAACTGTCTTAGTAGCCGAAGCCGTGAGAGCCAAGAAAGGAACTTTTGGAAAATGAGTTTTTAAATTGGCAATTTTCAAATATGCCGGACGAAAATCATGTCCCCATTGAGAAACACAATGCGCTTCGTCGATGGCAATTAAATTAATAGGTAAATTTTTGATTCGTTCTAAAATCCAATCTGATTGTAAGCGCTCTGGAGACAAATACAAGAATTTATAATTGCCAAATTCGCAATTGTCCAAAAGCGTAATCATTTCGTCAGATTTGATGCCCCCTGTTAATGCGATAGCTTTAATGTCAAGCTTTTGCAAGCGTTGAACTTGGTCTTTCATAAGCGCAACCAAGGGTGAAATAACTAAACAAATTCCATCTTTCATGAGCGCAGGGACCTGAAAACAAATCGATTTCCCTCCGCCTGTTGGCATCAACCCAAAAGTGTCATTTCCCTCCAAAACCGAATTGATTATTTCGTTTTGTGGAGATCTAAAATTATCATGTTTCCAGTATTTTTGAAGAATTTGTAATGCTGTTTGCATAGATTTCAGATTTTTTTAAATCTTAATTCATAAATACTTAATTAAATAGAAATTTTATCGAAGATAAATAAAATTCTATTATTAACACTATCTTTTAGACCTTCGATGAGTTAATTGAAGTATTCTTTATAAATCACTATAAGTACTTTTAAAATATTGATTTCCATTTTCTTGCATACTAATAATGACTATGATTTCTTTAATGTGCTTTTTTTGAATAAGGCACAAATTTACCTAAAGTAATTGGGAATTCGAAAGAATACGTAGATATATAATTTTCATTATTTTAAAAATCCTATGCCAAAGTCTCGGGACTAAAATCAAAACTGTATATTTGCTTTTATTTTAAATTATAGAATGGACAAGAACACCCAAGAATTTTATGATAGGCTACAAGTCGAGTTGGATATGAGCAATACTTGGCCCGCTTTATATTTGTTTAAATTTATCGTCCCCTCTATCAATGACAATATTATCCGTGTCGAACAAGCCTTTGACTGTATGGGTGCAGTCATAAAAACGACAAAATCCAAAACAGGAAAATTCACGAGTATTTCTGTAGATGTCCAGATGAAAGATTCCCAAGAAATAATCGATAAATACATTGAAGTTTCTATAATTGAAGGTATAATTTCCCTTTAAAATCTCAATTCAAATATGAATTCAAAATATACAAAAGAAGTTGCGAACGATGTTGTTCATCATTTGGAATATAATGCCGAAAGATCACATCTAATCATTCCGGAATACGGCCGTCATTTGCAAAAACTAATTGACCAAGCTACGGCAATCGAAGATCCCGTGGAACGCAACAAAGCTGCAAAATACATCATTCAGGTTATGGGAAGTTTAAATCCCCATTTGCGTGACGTGCCTGATTTTCAGCATAAATTATGGGATCAATTGTTTATAATGTCCGATTTTAAATTGGACGTCGAATCGCCATATCCCGTGCCGACTCGTGAAGTTTTACAACTAAAACCCGATGTTTTAAAATATCCGCAGAATTTTCCAAAATACAGGTTTTATGGTAACAACATCAAGTATATGATTGATGTTGCCAATAAATGGGAGGAAGGCGAAATGAAAAATGCCTTGGTGAAAGTCATCGCCAACCATATGAAAAAGTCTTATTTGAGTTGGAATAAAGACACCGTAAAAGATGATGTAATTTTCGAACATTTATATGAACTATCCGATGGAAAATTGAATTTAATTCAAAGCTCCGAAGAACTTTTGACAACGACTGATTTGTTGCGAACCAACAAGCGAGTGTCCAATAAAATCACGCCAGCCGGCCAGCCAAAAATTCAAAGTAACAAGAATGCCAAAACCGGTAAGTCTAATCCGGCAAATAAAAACCAAAACAGAAAACCTTTATAAGTCCGTTATAATTCATAACTTTAAAAAATGGGAATTTTCAAAATAGAAGGAGGCGTTAAATTAAAAGGAGAAATTACGCCACAAGGAGCTAAAAACGAAGCTTTACAAATTTTATGTGCCATATTATTGACTTCTGAAAAAGTTACCATCAATAATATTCCTGACATAATTGACATCAATAAATTGATTACCCTTTTAGGAAATTTAGGGGTTAAAATTCAAAAAATCGGATCTGGTTCCTATACTTTCCAAGCGGATGAAGTAAATGTAAATTACCTGGAAACAGAAGCTTTCAAGAAAGAAGGAGGCTCTCTTCGAGGCTCCATAATGATTGTTGGTCCACTTTTAGCACGATACGGAAAAGGATATATTCCAAAACCAGGTGGTGATAAAATAGGGCGAAGAAGACTCGATACTCATTTTGAAGGATTTATCAATCTTGGTGCAAAATTCCGTTACAACAGAGAAGACCATTTTTATGGTGTTGAAGCTCCAAATGGGTTGACTGGTGCCGATATGTTACTCGACGAAGCTTCAGTAACTGGAACGGCAAACATCGTTATGGCTGCAGTTTTGGCCAAAGGTAAAACCACGGTTTATAATGCTGCTTGTGAACCTTATTTGCAACAATTGTGCAAGATGTTGAATGCAATGGGAGCTAAAATCACTGGAATTGGCTCGAACTTATTAACAATCGAAGGGGTCGAAAAGCTTGGAGGTTGTACTCATAGAATTCTCCCTGACATGATTGAAATAGGAAGTTGGATAGGATTGGCCGCGATGACCCAAAGCGAAATTACCATTAAAGATGTGAGTTGGGAGAATCTGGGACTTATCCCAAATGTCTTCAGAAAAATGGGAATCACATTAGAAAAAAGAGGAGACGACATTTATATACCAGAACACAAGGACGGTTACCAGGTGAAAACAGATATTGACGGTTCTATTCTTACCGTATCTGATGCGCCTTGGCCGGGATTCACTCCGGATTTGTTGAGCATTGTTTTGGTTGTGGCAACACAGGCAAAAGGCGACGTTCTTATCCATCAAAAAATGTTCGAAAGCAGATTATTTTTCGTTGATAAATTGATTGATATGGGAGCAAAAATTATTTTGTGCGATCCCCACAGAGCTGTTGTCATTGGTCACGATTTCAAATCACAATTAAAAGCCACTACAATGTCATCGCCAGATATTCGCGCAGGAATTTCACTATTGATAGCGGCACTTTCGGCAAAAGGAACTAGTACCATTCAAAATATTGAGCAAATCGATAGAGGTTACGAACGAATTGACGAACGTTTGAGAGCCATTGGAGCGAAGATCGTGAGAGCTTAGTTTATATACAAACCTAAATGACAAACGAACAAACCGCAGTAAAAGCAACTTATTTTAGCATTGCAAGTAATGCATTATTGGCTATTATAAAAGGGCTGGCTGGTTTTTTTGGCAATTCATACGCTTTGACGGCTGATGCCATCGAGTCTACTACTGATATTTTTTCTTCCATTTTTGTGTTGTTTGGCATCAAATATTCCAATAAACCTGCCGATGATAATCACCCTTATGGACACGGTCGAGCCGAACCATTAATTACTTTTTTAGTTGTTGGATTTTTAATTACATCGGCAACAATCATTGCCCACGAAAGCATTAACAATATTGGAACATCCCACGAATTGCCAAAATCCTGGACACTCCTTGTTCTTGGAGCAATTATTATTTGGAAGGAATTTTCGTTTCGTTTAGTGATGAAAAGAAGCATAGAGTCCAATAGTTCTTCACTTAAGGGCGATGCTTGGCATCACAGAAGTGACGCCATTACATCGGTTGCGGCTTTTATTGGAATTTCGATTGCATTGATTTTGGGTAAAGGCTACGAATCGGCCGATGATTGGGCAGCACTTTTTGCTGCGGGATTTATATTCTACAATAGTTACCTGATTTTCAGGCCAGCCCTGGGGGAAATTATGGACGAGCATTTGAATGACGACTTAATCAATTTAATCAGAAAAGTCTCGCTTGAAGTAGACGGGGAATAGTGAATGCCGAAAAATGTTTTATCCGCAAAGCGGGAATGAAATTCCACGTTGACTTGCATGCTATCGTAAATGGAAACATCACCGTGAAAGAAGGTCATGCGATTTCCCATTTGTTGAAAGATACTTTGCGAAAAGAAATCCCTGAATTGGGTCACGTTTTAATTCATATTGAACCAACGGAATATTGAAATTCAGTCGTTTTTATCAAAGTTTAATTCTTCAACAATTTACTTCAAATTTCTTTTTTATTCCGTAAAGCTAAAAACTTTAAAGCCAAAGATGATGCTGTCACCCTGAAAACCATCCTGATAGGAACGAATATAATCTAAGCGAAACATTTTTAATTTTCCAAAACCGAGATTGTTCAAGCCTATCGTAAACTCGGAATATGGATTTTTACCTGGAACAGCAAGAGCATGGAATCCGATATTCAAAGTTGAATTTAATTTGTTCAACAAGGGGATTTTATTCATAACATATCCGTTGTCGTTATGCTCCATATGAGCCTCGAAAAAAGATTTATTGGTACTGTTTGAATAATAGGGCAAAAGATTGAAAACATTCAAATAACGATCGTCGGTTCCTATATTTGTTTGGTTTCCGTTGAAATGTTTATAATCAGTGAAAGAAATATTATCGCCGTGGACGAATTTTCCCGACTTTAAGTTGATGCCCAATGTTCCTTTGTTTGCTGTTTTTAAATCGTATCTAATTTGACCCGAAATCAATTGGTATTCATATTTTTTTTCGTTTGAAGCAAAAGCATTCTCGTAGCCAAAACACAAGGTGGGATAGTTATAGTTTTTGACATTTATTTTTTTGTCAGGTCTGGTGATGTATTTATTCCCGAAATTTATTCTTGCCGAAAGCGTCACTTTTGTCAAGTGATTTCGCTCGAAAGCAGGAGTCGAATAGTCGTCTGGCAACAACGGATTATTCGAACTATACGCCGAATTGTCGGCTAACAAGACGTAGTTTGTGGTATTGAATAGGGGCTTACGTTGCTGGTATTCTAATTTTCCTTTGAGATATAAGTTATTGCCCACGTCCTGTGCATAAGCTATACCAGCAAATTCTTTATCGTACAATTTTATATAATTGTCTTTAAAAAAGATGGTAATCATCGTATTTACAAATTTATTAATTGGTTCGTCCGAATTGAACTGTTCTACTTTATTTCCTCCAAAAACGGTTAAGGAGGCATAATTCTGGTTGTTAAAACTATGGTGGTAATCGCCCGTAAGTCGAAGTCTGTTATCGGAAAAGCCATAATTAAAATTGGTACCTATGGCAGTCGATTTTCCTTTTTCTTCCTCTTTCCAATTTTTGAAATAAAATCCCGAATCCATTGTGGTTCCTTGAACAGTGTTGAAATTTCCGGACGAAATATTCAGGAATCCATCAAAACTAAAAGACTGTTTTTTGGTATTATTTTTCCATTTATAGCCAATAATTGGACTGAAAAACCTAAATTTATTTCCCTTCTTGTCAATAGAATCTAAATATTTTTTTGAGCTCCGAACGGTGTAAATACTGTCTTTTTTTATATAATCTGTATCTTCTTCGTTTGTGAGAGGAATGGCTCTTTTTTTATTCCAAAAAACCGAGTCTTTTTTGTTCGAATTGTCTTCAAAACTTAGGATTTCATTAGTGAACGTTTTTTTGGCAAACGCTTCTTGAAACTCATAATTGCTGTAAACATATGAGAATTTTCCGTTGAATTTAATTCCGAAAATACCTGCTGAAAACTCCAGACTTTGGGTGCTCTTGGTCCAAATTTGAGAAATTTTGTTGTAACTGAAATTCTGTTTTACTTTCATTACCTCCATAAACTCCTGATGCATTCGATATCCTTTCAGGTCTAAATCCACGGCATAAATTGCCCAAGAATCCTCGACAATATAAATATAACCTTCAAAAACGGGTTCGGCATCGCGTTTTGCAATTACCTTTATTTTATTGATCATTTGGTTATTTTCATCCTGAAAAGTACCTTCCAACTTGAACTTATAATAATTGAAAGCGTTGTCCGCAATTGGCGAAATCATTTTGCTATTGAAGTCCAAGGTGTTGTCATAGAAGTCGTAAATCGTCGCCATTGCGGTGTTATAACTGAAACCGTTGTCGTTTCCACTCACTTTTGAAGCCAGGATTCGCTCCTTCAACTTGTTTGGTTTTTCGAAGGTAATTTTCGAAACGGTTTCCGATAAATAGATAATTCCGGTTCCGGTTGAATCGACGGCTCCATTTAAATCGCCTATTTTCTGACCCATTATTTTTTGGGGCAAACCCTTGATTTTAAAAATTCCCCTAGAGTAAAAATCGGCTTTGAAGCGGGCGGTCTTTTCGGAATTTTCTTTTTTGCTTGCGATGGCGTGTCGGATTACGGCATTTGCAGGATTGTTTTTTGTATGAATGACTACTTCAGAAAGCGAAAGATTTTCTTCAATTAATTTTACGTTTTGTATGAATGGAAATTTGTCGATTTTTAGGTAAATTCTCTGCGTTTTGAATCCTAAATGTTGAAAAACAAGTGTGTGTTTTCCTGAAGTTTTCACCTTCAATTCATAATTTCCCTGCTCGTTTGACAAAGTTCCGTTATACGTGTTTTCTTCTAAAACAGTGACAAGCGAAATGGGATTTCCTTTTTCATCAGTAATGGTTCCTTTAATTTGTGCAAAGTTGGAAAATGAAATCAGAGCTAAAAGAGGCAGGAAAAAAATTTTCATTTAAAGAGTTTGGATTTCTATCAGGTTAGAATGTCATACGAATTGTTGCATAATTGCAGCCGAAAGCAATGATGCTTTTATAAAAATGACTGAACGGCCAGTTCATAACTTTTCATTCCAAAACCAAGAATTACCCCTTTAGCATTGCCCGAAATAAAGGATTGATGGCGAAAATTTTCGCGCGAAAAAGTATTCGAAATATGCACTTCGACAACGGGGGTCGTAATGGCTTTTATGGCATCGCCAATGCCTATTGAGGTATGTGTGTAAGCGCCGGCATTGAGAATAATGCCCTCATATGAAAAACCGAATTCATGGATTTTACCAATCAATTCGCCTTCGATGTTGCTTTGGTAATATGTAAATTCGACATTTGGAAATTTTACTTTTAAAACATTTAAGTACTCTTCAAAAGTTTTGTTTCCATAAACTTCTGGTTCTCGTTTCCCCAACAAGTTGAGGTTTGGTCCGTTGATAATCCCTATTTTCATAAGTAGTTAATATTTGTTTTTTATTGGAATATGAAATTCGCATATAGCTTATCGGGATTTGTAGTTTATCTCCATTATGCTCCTTTCATAATTCATATTTTGGTAAAAATAAAAAAACCGTTCCATAAATTGGAACGGTTTTGCTACTATTTTCATTTATTTAAAATAAAAGTCCTGCCGATACTTGAATCACGGAATTTTTGGTTTGTGCGCTGGACGATACTTCGGTCAATCCCAGTCCATATCGAGCTTGGATAAAGATGCTTTTGGTGACTTTTAAACCTAATCCGGCATCAATTGCAAAATCAAACGTGTTGGAGTCGGTAGCATTGAAATTGTTTCTTTGACTGAGCAAAAACGAGGCCTGCGGGCCAAGTTCAAGGCTAACGGATTTATTCAAATAAATTTTTGCCATCACGGGAATGGCTATATATCCCAATTCATTTTTTATTTCGGTTACTCCGATTTTATAGGAAGCTCCTTGGGTAGAATACAGTAATTCAGGTTGAATAGCAAACTTGTCCAAGAGTTTAATTTCGGCAACAAATCCTGCGTGATAGCTTGTTATTGCGTTAGTCTGGATACTGGAACTGGTGAAATTGCAATAATTTAATCCCACCTTTATACCAAATTGGACCAACTGTGCATGAGCATTTAATGATATCCCAAGGAATATTACGGCTAATAAAGTTAACTTTTTCATACTATTATTTTTAAGATTTGTTTACAATTTAAACCCAATGGTTAAAACTCGTTAATTGAACAATTATTGTGTTTGTATTTTCATCCCATACAAAATTGCAATTTTTTTCTATAAATTGGGTGAAGTATTATTTTATAATTCTTTCAAAGATATTCCTTGTTAAATTATTATTTTTTTTCTTATACATATTGTCAATGTATTGATAATCAAATGATTTTTGTTAATTATTGAAAAACGTATTCATAATTTTTTTAATTTTGTGATACTAATTTTAAACAAAAACAATCATGAAACAAATTATTTTATTAGCGGTTGCATTTTTAGCATTTGGTTTTGCTAATGCACAAGACAAAAAAAATATGTCTTTTGGGATTAAGGGAGGTTTAAATGTTTGTTTAATTACCAATGTCACTTCAATTGATGTTGGAGTAAGTTCAAGTGCATTGATAGGATTTCATGTTGGTTTTTTTGGTGAATTTATGATAAGCGATAAATTCTCAATTCAACCTGAATTGCTGTATTCTACCCAAGGTGTAAAGCTTGATTTTAGTGGAGCCAGTGGTGATTTGAAATTAGATTACATTACTATTCCGGTAATGGCCAAATATTATGTAGCTAAAGATTTCAGCCTTGAATTTGGTCCACAGGTCGGTTTTTTGATTTCTGCAAAAGCAAAATCTAGTGGAGTTAGCATTGATGTAAAAGATATGATGCAAACAACTGATTTTGGTTTAAATTTAGGCGCTGGCTATTACATTGGGAAAAGCATGAATCTAGGTTTGCGTTATAATTTTGGCTTGAGTAGGGTTCAAAAAGATTTGGCTTCAGGTGAATCTGCGTCTAAAAATTCAGTTTTTCAATTGTCTTTTGGGTATAAATTCTAATAATTTCAAAGTGCTATTTATAAACCACGCTATTTGCGTGGTTTTTTTGGTCTTGAAGTTTTGCTGTATAAATTTTTTTTATTGAGATTTACGTTTTAGAAAGTATCATAGCTAATTCTGATATCATTTTAGATTAAAGAATTATTTAATAGATTTAACTTACTTTTGAGTTACTATTTGAAAAATTCAATAAACATGAAAAAATTTGGTCTAACAATACTAATTGTTTTTGTCTTTGGTTTAGCAAATGCACAGACAAAAAAAGAATCCTCATACGGAGTTAAAGGAGGATTAAATATTGCTACCTGGATAGGTAATGTGGGAAATGTAAGCTCAAAAATCGGTATTAATTTTGGAATATTTACCGCAATAAAGATTTCAAATCGATTTTCGATTCAGCCTGAATTAATATATTCTAGTCAAGGAATTAAATTTAATAGTATTACTGTTAAAATAGGAGGGGTTGATTACTCAGCCGAAGGAAAAATAAATTTATCCTATTTAGATTTGCCTATTATGGCTAAATATTATGTTTTCGAAAAAATTAGTTTGGATTTTGGGCCGCAATTGGGATTTTTGACAACCGCAAAAACAGAAGGAACTTTAAACGGCAATTCCCTATCACAGGATATTAAAGATAATTTTAAGGATTTAGATTTCGGATTAAATCTAGGTACTGAATATGTTTTTTCCAAAAATATTTCTGCTGGAGTTCGCTATAATTTCGGATTGATAAATATTGCCAAGACTCAACAAGGTGAAAATTCTAAGGCTAGAAATAGTATTTTATCATTGTCGTTGGGATATAAATTCTAATACTTTATAAGTGCATATTTAAAACCACGCAATTTGCGTGGTTTTTTTATGAACGAAAATCGCATTAGTTTCTTTTTTTAAAAGACCAGTTTCTTATTTTTTTTTAACATTTTATTGAAATCGTTTTATATTTT
>CAIOTL010000238.1 GCA_903861155.1 uncultured Bacteroidota bacterium | reverse complement strand
TGATGCCAATGTGGTTTTGTATGATGCTTTGGCAAACGAAGAAATATTGACGTATGCCCCAAAAAAATCCATCAAGATATTTGTTGGAAAAAGAAAAGGCTGTCACAAATATTCGCAGGATCAAATCAATCAATTGATTGTTGATAATGCTCTTACTTATGGAAATGTGGTACGACTCAAAGGAGGCGATCCATTTATCTTTGGTCGCGGAAGCGAAGAAATCGAATACATTGAAAGTTTCGGAATTCCTACAGCAGTAATTCCGGGAATTTCATCATCGATTGCCGTTCCTGCCAATCAAGGAATTTCGTTGACAAAAAGAGGAATTTCCGAAAGTTTTTGGGTCATCACAGGCTCAACTTCCGACAGAAAATTATCCAAAGATGTGGCTCTCGCAGCACAATCATCGGCAACCGTCGTGATTTTGATGGGAATGAGTAAACTGGAACAAATTGTAGCACTTTTTCAAAACGAATCTAAAGGCGAAACTCCAGTTGCGATTATTCAAAACGGTACTTTGCAAAACGAAAAAGTTGGCGTTGGAACCATAAATACCATCACGAAAGTGGTCGCTGATAATGGTTTGAGTTCGCCTGCAATTATCGTAATTGGAGAAGTCGTAAGAGAAAGCAATAAGATTAAAAGATTCAATCAAAAATTTATTTCTAATAAAGTTTACGCAAGAGAATAATGGAAAGAAATGAACTATATCCTATATTTTTAAAACTACACCAAATCAATGTTCTCATTGTTGGCGGGGGAAATGTAGGCTTAGAAAAATTATCTTTCCTGTTAAAATCAAGTCCAAATGCGAATGTTGAGGTGGTTGCACCAAAGTTTCTTCCGCAATTAGAAGGACTTTCTCAAAAACATCCTTCGGTAAAACTGACGTACAAAAAATTCAATCGCTGGATGCTCCGCAAGCGTCATATGGTTATCGCTTGCACCGACGATTTAAAAGTCAATAAACGAGTTTATGATTTAGCTCGAAAAAGATATTTGATTTGCAATATTGCTGATACTCCTCCATTGTGTGACTATTATTTAGGTGGAATCGTGACCAAAGGAAACGTGAAAATAGCCATTTCTACCAACGGAAAATCACCAACAACTACCAAAAGATTACGCGAATTCTTCGAAGAAATAATCCCAGAAGACATCAATTTAATGGTCGAAAACCTGAATGAATATCGTAAAACTTTAAAAGGAGATTTCGAAGAAAAAGTTCAGAAAATGAACGAAATCACCCAAGCTTTAAAAAACAAGCAATAAAACTCCCTTAAATTTGCGATTAATCGCGCTATGTCTTTACTTTGTAGCGATTATTTTATAACAATGAATTATACTGGAAATGGTTCATTTTTAGGCTAATCAAAAAACAAAAAACATTAAATATTAATAAAATAAGCTTCGCGCCTTGGCGTTTTGCTAGTTAAATTAGTTATGCCAAACATTCAAGAAGAAATAAAAAAACGAATTCTCGTACTCGATGGAGCAATGGGAACGATGTTGCAACGCTATAATTTTTCTGAAGAAGATTTCCGAGGAGAACAATTCAAAGATTTTCCGCATTCACTCAAAGGGAACAACGATTTATTGTCGTTAACACAACCCAAAGCAATCAAAGAAGTGCACGCTTTGTATTTTGAAGCCGGAGCCGATATAGTGGAAACCAATACGTTCTCCGGAACAACTATCGGAATGGCGGATTACCATTTGGAAGATTTTGTCTATGAACTTAACTATGAATCGGCAAAAATTGCCCGAGAAGTAGCCGATGAATTTACCTTACGAAATCCTGACAAACCTCGCTTTGTAGCTGGTTCAATAGGGCCAACAAACAGAACGGCGAGTATGTCGCCAGACGTGAACGATCCAGGTTACAGAGCTGTTACTTTTGATGATTTGCGTATTGCATACAAACAACAAGTAGAAGCTTTGTTGGATGGAGGAGTAGATTTGCTTTTGGTAGAAACTATTTTCGATACTTTAAATGCAAAAGCAGCACTTTTCGCTATCGAAGAAGTTAAAGACGAGCGCCACATCGATATTCCAATCATGGTTTCAGGAACCATTACCGATGCTTCAGGAAGAACACTTTCGGGGCAAACTGTAGAAGCCTTTTTGGTTTCGGTTTCACATATTCCTTTGTTGAGTGTTGGATTCAATTGCGCTTTGGGAGCCGATTTATTAAAACCCTATTTGCAGACTTTGTCTCAAAATACCTCTTTCAATGTGTCGGCGCATCCTAATGCAGGATTGCCAAACGCCTTCGGGGAATACGACGAAACACCAGAGCAAATGCAAGCCCAAATACGAAGTTATTTAGAAGATAATTTAGTAAATATTATAGGAGGTTGTTGCGGAACGACCCCTGAGCACATCAAATTGATCGCTCATATTGCTAAGGATTATAAGCCAAGGGTTTCGACTGCGGTGATGTAAAATAAATAATTTGTTATTATGAAAAAGGTTGCACTATTATTAATGTTGATTAGTTTTTCGATATTTGGACAAAAAGCCATTTTCAATAAAATAAATTCAGAAGGGAATTTCACGGAATATGAAACCAAGGAAGGTGTAGTTTTGAAAATTGGAGATACATTGAAAATTGGTTATCCAAGAAATACAAACTTCACTTTTATTACTCAAGGAGGAGTACCTGCAACTGCTTTTTTATCTAATACAAAAGTTGTTGTAACAAAATTAAAATCAGTTGGAAATAAAACTAGAGGTTTTAAAATGTACGCTTTATTTAAAGGCTATGGTTTAGTACCAGTTTATATTGATTATGATTCAGCTTTTGAAACAGGAGAGATAAAATAATAATTTAAGTAGCTCGTGCTTGTAATTCACGAGTTCCATAGAAACAACACATTTTGTAGCAATGAATTATTTCGTTGTTGTAAATTAAGAAATAATAAAAATGGCAGAAGCAGAAAAAAGAAGAAACCTAGTTTTATCGGGATTAGAACCCTTAATCATTACGCCCGAAAGCGTATTTGTAAACATTGGGGAACGCACCAACGTAACCGGTTCTAGAAAATTTCTTCGATTAATCAAGGAAGAGAAATACGAAGAAGCATTGAGTATTGCAAAAGAACAAGTAGAGGGAGGCGCGCAAATCATCGATATAAATATGGATGAAGGAATGCTCGATGGTGAATATGCAATGACAAAATTCTTGAATTTAATTGCTGCTGAACCTGATATTTCTCGTGTGCCTATTATGATTGACAGCTCAAAATGGGATATTATCGAAGCTGGTTTGAAAGTGGTTCAAGGGAAATGCGTCGTGAACTCCATTTCTTTAAAGGAAGGAGAAGAGCGATTCATTCATCACGCTAAATTAATCAAACGCTACGGCGCAGCAGCTATTATTATGGCTTTTGACGAAGTAGGACAAGCCGATAATTACGAAAGAAGAGTTGAAATTTGCCAACGTTCCTATGATATTTTGGTAAACAAAGTGGGTTTTCCTCCGCAGGATATAATTTTTGATTTGAATATTTTTCCAGTTGCAACAGGAATGGAAGAACACCGCTTGAATGCTTTGGATTTCTTTAGAGGAACCAAATGGGTTCGGGAGAATTTACCTCATGCACACATAAGTGGAGGTGTGAGTAACGTTTCATTTTCTTTTAGAGGAAATGATACCGTTCGTGAAGCGATGCATTCCGTCTTCTTGTACCATGCGATTCAACACGGAATGACGATGGGAATTGTAAACCCAGAAATGCTTTCGATTTATGATGAAATTCCTAAAGACTTACTGGAGCATGTTGAAGATGTAATTTTAAATCGTCGTGATGATGCTACTGAAAGATTGTTGGACTTCGCCGAAAATGTAAAAGGCGATGTCAAGAACAATGAAAAAGCAGTTCAAGAATGGCGTTCGGGAACCGTTCAAGAAAGAATTACTCATTCACTTGTAAAAGGAGTGGATGAATTTATAGAAATTGATGTTGAGGAAGCTCGTTTTGCAGCTACAAAACCAATTGAAGTTATCGAAATCAACTTGATGACTGGAATGAATGTCGTAGGAGATTTATTTGGTTCAGGAAAAATGTTCTTGCCTCAAGTGGTAAAATCGGCACGTGTAATGAAAAAAGCGGTGGCCTATTTATTGCCTTTTATTGAAGCAGCAAAACAAGTTGGTGACAAAGAAGGAAACGGAAAAATTCTGATGGCAACTGTAAAAGGAGATGTACACGACATTGGTAAAAATATTGTTTCTGTGGTTTTGGCTTGTAATAATTATGAAATTATTGATCTTGGAGTAATGGTTCCCCCTGAGAAAATTATTGCTGCAGCCATTGAACATAATGTAGATATTATTGGATTAAGTGGATTGATCACACCTTCATTGGACGAAATGGTTTATCTCGCCAAAGAATTGGATAAAAAAGGAATGAAAATTCCAGTAATGATTGGTGGAGCAACGACTTCGCGTGCACATACGGCCGTGAAAATCGCGCCACAATATAGAGAAACCGTAATTCACGTAAACGATGCTTCGAGAGCAGTAACCGTGGCGGGGAATTTATTAGACCATAATAAAGAAACCTACACGGCTGGAATTCGTGAGGATTATGATGTATTTAGAGAAGCATTTTTAAATCGTTCACGAGATAAAAATTTCTTAACCATCGAGCAAGCGCGTAAAAACAAATTACAATTAGATTGGGATAATTTCGCGCCAGTAAAACCAAATGTAATTGGGGCACAAACTATAGAAGTGGATTTGGATGTTTTGGTTCCTTATATTGACTGGACTCCTTTTTTCAGAACCTGGGAATTGCATGGTAAATATCCTGCGATTTTGACGGATGAAGTTGTTGGAGAACAAGCAACTTCTGTTTTTGCCGACGCCCAAGAAATGTTAGCTGTTATTTTAAAAGAAAAAAAATTGACTGCCAAAGGAATTTACGGAATTTTCCCTGCCAATCAGGTCAATGATGATGATATTCAGTTGTATGACGAAAGTGGAAAAGAATTAGAAAAATTCTTAACCCTGCGCCAACAAGCACAAAAAACGAAAGGTGCTCCAAATATTGCTTTGGCCGATTTCATTGCACCTAAAGACAATGGAGTAACGGATTATATGGGTGCTTTTTGTGTGACTACAGGCTTTGGTGTTGACGAATGGGCGGATGAATACCGAGATAATTTAGACGATTACAATTCGATTATGGTTAAAGCATTGGGAGATCGTTTTGCAGAGGCTTTTGCGGAATACCTCCACGAAAAAATCCGTAAGGAGGTTTGGGGTTATGCTGCGGATGAAAATTTAAGTGCCGAAGCAATGATTGAAGAAACCTACAAAGGAATCCGTCCTGCACCAGGTTATCCTGCTTGCCCTGATCATTTAGAAAAACCAACTATTTGGAAATTACTAAATGTAGAACAAGAAATTGGAGTAACTTTAACCGAGAGTATGGCAATGTGGCCAGCTTCTTCGGTTTCAGGATATTATTTTGGAAATCCGGAAAGCAAGTATTTTGGACTTGGAAAAATAAAAGAAGATCAAGTTATTGATTACGCTAAACGCAGAAGTATTTCTACAGATAAAGCAATGAAATGGTTGAACCCAAATATTGCAGATTAATATTGGTCATAAAGTCAAAAGTCATAAAGTCTTAAAGAGCTTGACTTTCGACCATCGACTTTCAAACTTTAAGACATAATAATGAAAGTAACACAACATATAGAAAACGCAAAAGAGAAACCCTTGTTTTCTTTCGAAATTGTACCGCCACAAAAAGGAAGTAATATCAAAGATTTGTATGCAAATATAGATCCCTTGATGGATTTTAATCCTCCTTTTATTGATGTTACAACCTCAAGAGAAGAATATGTGTATATCGAGAAAGACGGACTTTTCGATCGCAGAATCACGCGTATGCGTCCGGGAACAGTGGGAATTTGCGCGTCTATCCAACATAAATATGGTGTGGATGCTATTCCACACGTGCTTTGTGGTGGTTTTACCAAAGAAGAAACCGAATATTTATTAGTTGATTGTCATTATTTGGGAATAGATAATTTGGTGGCTCTTCGCGGAGATCCAATGAAAGGCGAGAAATATTTTGAACCAACAAAAGGAGGAAATGCTTATGCAGTGGATTTGGTTAAACAAATCAAAGCGATGAATGCAGGTCAGTTTTTGCACGATACTTTACCAATGCAAAATGCGCCTGATTTTTGCGTGGGTGTCGCTGGATATCCCGAAAAACATATTGAAGCACCAAGTCTGGAAGCCGATTTAAAAAGACTGAAAGAAAAGGTAGATGCCGGAGCCGATTATATTGTAACGCAAATGTTTTTTGACAATGAGCGTTATTTCAAGTTTGTCGAAGCTGCTCGTGCTATCGGAATCACCGTGCCAATTATCCCCGGAATTAAGCCTGTTGCCGTAAAACGACATTTGCAATTGTTGCCACAAGTTTTCTGGTTAGATATGCCACAGTCTTTGATTCATTCCATCGAACAAGCAAAAGATAATGCAGCGGTTCGACAAGTTGGAGTAGAATTTGCAGTGCAACAATCCAAAGAATTAATTGAATTTGGTGTTCCTTGCGTTCATTATTATTCAATGGGGAAATCAGATAATATTCACCAAATAGCGAGTATGGTTTTTTAGGATAAAAATTAGTTCTTTTTCAATCAGACCTCAGAGATTTAAAAGCCTGTGAGGTTTTTTTTATTTCTGCTCTCTACATAATTGTCTTTCCGAGGGAGTAGTAATCTCTGTTTTTTGTTCTTCTAAATTTAGATTTCTCATTCTTCGAAATTGACAAATTCATTTCGAATCTTATAGATTTTAACCTTAATTAAGGTACTTAATTTTGTTTTTTTTGTATCTTTAAGTTTAGTTTTTTTATAAGAGTAACCCATCTTAAAATCAAAATAAATAAAAGAGAAAGCAAAATGGACTCGGATCATTTACATCATTGGTGTTGTTGTCTTGATTATTGGCGCCTTCGATCCTTTGGAAGGGTCAGTTTTAATAATTGCCGGCAGCGCACTTCTTGCCTTGTCAGCCTATGTAACGAGTGATAGACATTCGAAAATATTCACGACATCACTGATAATGATTGTGATTGGAGTGGTTTTTATGTTTTATTTTTCCTCACTTGGTGGATTTGGAGGAACGTCAACACTTATCGTGTTGGTGGGGTTTATTGATACTTCCATTCCCGATAGGATGGCTGATAATTATTACCGTGTTAATTAGGAGAGCGATTAAAAATAAATCTCAAAGAGTTGCATAAAAAAAACTCGTTTAACCCAATGAAATTTATGATTAAACGAGTTTTTTTTAATCTGAAAATCAATCCTATTTTTTGGTAATCTCTCTAAAAACAGCTTCTAAATTCTTGTTTTTCTGATTGAGTTGCAGTGTTTTTAAACCATTGGCATTGGCAAAATCAAAAACGGCGGGACGCATATCTTTATCGGCGTTGAAAGTCAATTCCCAAATCATATCGTGGGTATTCTTGAAAGAAGTCAGATTTTCGATTTTGGCAATCAATTGTTCTTCTATTTGATAGTCAAATTCCACTTCGATTACTTGTTCTTTTTCGGTGGAAATTAAGTTGTCCAATTTCTTGTCGGCAACAATCTTTCCGTTATTGATGATAATAACGCGGTTGCAAATTGCTTCGACTTCCTGCATAATGTGTGTCGAAAGGAAAACGGTTTTGTCTTTCCCCACGTTTTTAATCATGTTTCTTATTTCAACCAATTGGTTTGGGTCTAAACCGGTTGTTGGTTCATCAAGTATTAAAACATCGGGATTGTGCAATAATGCATTGGCAAGCCCTACACGCTGGCGGAAACCTTTGGATAATTGCCCTATTTTTTTGTGGCTTTCATTGGATAAACCCGTAAGTTGAATAACTTCTTCGATTCGGGATTTGGCTTCTTTATACACATCGGCGTTAAAAGCCAAATATTCTCTAACGTATAGATCCAAGTACAATGGATTGTGTTCCGGCAAATAACCAATAGATTGTTGCACGGATTTGGCTTGGGTGTTTACATCAAATCCATTTACGGCGGCAGTACCTTCATCGGCAGCAATATAAGTGGTCAATATTTTCATTAATGTCGATTTTCCAGCACCATTTGGGCCTAAAAAACCAACGATTTCTCCTTTTTTGACAGAAAACGAAATGGTATCTAATGCTTTTTGTGCACCATAACTTTTCGATATGTTATTTACTTCTATTGACATTGCTTTTTATTTGTAGCAAAAGTAAACAGAAAAAGGATTGAATTATTGTTTTTTTAGTTCTGAATTGATGAATAATTTTAGAATTTTTAAAAGTATTTATTTATGAGTAAGTCAAAGATTACAATTGCAAATCAAAATTTAGAGTTATACATTTGTCATTATTCTATCTATTTAAAATCATTTTAAAATATGAAAAAAGGAAGCGTGTTGTTATTTTTCTTTCTAGGTTTTTTAGTTCATGCCCAAGAAAATACGAAGTTTGATCGACAGGAAATTGCGCGAATTGAAACGGAATTGGCATCGGACAAAATGGAAGGAAGAGCCATTTTTACTAATGGAATTGATTCGGCTTCCGTTTTTATTGAAAGAGAATTCAAAAAATGTGGACTTTCTTATTTTAATGATTTAAAAACGTTTCGTCAAGAATTTGTTACCAAAGGGAATGCTGCCAATAATATTATTGGAATTCTTCCTGGGAAATCTAAACCAGAGGAATATGTAATTTTTTCAGCACATTATGATCATTTAGGAATTGTTGAAAAAGGAGAAGATAAAATCTATAACGGTGCAAATGATGATGCTTCTGGCACAACTGCAGTTATAGTTTTAGCAAAATATTTTAAAGAATTAAACCAAAACGAAAGAACAATTGTATTTGTAGCTTTTACTGGTGAAGAAGTAGGTGGCTATGGTTCGAAGTTTTTCTCTAAAAATATAGATTACAAGAAAGTCGTTGCAATGTTTAATATTGAAATGATTGGCACGGAAAGTAAATGGGGTAAAAATTCGGCTTACATAACTGGTTTTGAGAAATCTGATTTTGGAACAATTTTGCAAAAAAATCTACAAAAATCTATTTTTACTTTTAATCCAGATCCATATCCAAAAGAGCAACTTTTTTATCGTTCCGATAATGCTAGATTAGCTGCTTTAGGCGTGCCAGCTCATACTATTTCTACTTCTAAAATGGATTCTGAGCCCAATTATCATAAATTGACTGATGAGGTTTCAACTCTGGATTTAGATAATATGACTGAAATTATAAAATCAATTGCAATAAGTTCGCAAAGTATTATAAATGGGGAAGATACACCAACGAGAGTGAAATAGATAGATTTCAATAAAGTTATTTGAATAATGTATTGATCCTGAATTCAGGCTGTAACTGTTGTTTAATTGTTATTTTTACATTTGTTTTTTAATTATTATGTAATTAAAAACAAGTTTTTT
>CAIOTL010000237.1 GCA_903861155.1 uncultured Bacteroidota bacterium | reverse complement strand
ATGAAAAGTTCAAAAAACAAGAACATCCATCTTTCTTTAATTTTTATGATATTGGCAACAAAAAAGGCTATTTCAATAATACTAAAAGCCCCAATAATAAAAGCGATCAAAATTCTATTCCATTTTTTGATATAAATCAAATAATAGTTCAAAAGTACTGTTGTCATTAGCATGGCAATGGTGATCGAAAAGCCATAAGCTGCTTCCATATTGGATGAATTTCTAAAATACAAAATCATCAAAATACAACCAAACCAAAGTATCGAGTTTATGGACGGAATATATATTTGTCCCTTAAAATTAGTTGGGTTTTTTATTGTTACACGAGGCCAGAAATTAAGTGACATCGCTTCGTTTATTAAAGTATAAGAACCACTTATCAATGCTTGAGAAGCAATAATTGCAGCAAATGTTGATATAATTACTCCTGAAAAAAGAAACCATTGTGGCATAATCGTAAAAAATGGATTTCTACCATTAAGTAATGTATCCCCTTGTGTCATTAGCCAAGCTGCCTGACCTAAATAATTAATAACTAATGCTATTTTAACAAAAATCCATGTGATTCGAATATTCTGTTTTCCACAGTGACCCAAATCCGAATACAAAGCTTCGGCACCAGTAGTGCATAAAAACACAGCACCAAGTAACCAAAAACCCTGAGGATATTCGACCAATAATTTGTAGCCCCACATTGGGTTTAAGGCACTAATAATCGCTGGATGTTCCAATATTTGAACTACCCCCAAAACAGTAAGCATCGAAAACCAAACCACCATGGCTGGGCCAAAAAAGAAGCCTACTTTTTGAGTTCCAAAACGTTGAAAAAAGAATAATCCACATAAAATAACAATAATAATGGGTAGTGTTGGAATGCCAGGAACCACATCGCCCAAACCTTCTACGGCCGAAGCCACAGAAATGGGTGGAGTAATAATTCCATCAGCTAAAAGCGTCGTTGCACCAAGAATTGTTGGAATTACCAGCTTTCCTCTTCCAAAACGTTTTACCAAAGCATAAAGCGAAAAAACGCCCCCTTCGCCGTGATTATCTGCCGAAAGTGTTAATAAAACGTATTTGATTGTTGTTTGAAAAGTAAGCGTCCAGAAAATACAGGAAACCCCTCCATAAACAAGTAATTGTGATATTTCCCTATCTTTAATAATGGCCTTCATTACATATAAGGGGCTCGTTCCTATGTCGCCATAAATGATTCCTAAAGCAACTAAAAGCGAAGCTGCTGTGATTTTTTGAATGGTAGATTTGTTCATTTAATTTTTAGTTTTAATTTTGGTTTTAATTTTTGGTATTAATTATTTAAATTGAGAGTAATAAGGAATTATTTATTATAAATTTATACGGTGTTAAATCTATATCCAACTCCAGATTCGGTAATAATAAACTTGGGTCGGTTTGGGTCTTCTTCAATTTTTTTTCGAAGTTGAGCCACGAAAACACGCAAATATTGGGTCTGATCCGAATAACTGTTTCCCCAAACTTGTTTCAATAAATACTGATGTGTCAAAACTCTTCCTTCATTCTTCACTAAAATGGAAAGCAAATTATATTCGGTTGTGGTCAATTTTAGAATTTCATTTTTTACCTTGACAATTCTCGAAGTAAAATCGACCGAAACATCTCCAAACTCCACTTTGAGCTCTTTTTCATGCTGAATTAAATTGCGCAATGCAGTTCTAATTCTTGCCAATAATTCCTGGGTTCTAAATGGTTTTGACAAATAATCATTAGCTCCATTATCAAGTGCTCGCACAATTTCAGCTTCAGTATTTTTGACGGTCAAAATTATAATAGGATTTTTGTACCATTCTCTCAATCGTTTTAAAACTTCCTGCCCATCCTCATCCGGCAAACCCAAATCTAAAATAATTAAATCAGGTTGATTGTTAGCCGCCATCAATAAGCCTTCTTTTGAATTTGCTGCAAAAATGGTTTTATAATCATTTGAATCTAAAGTTATTTCAAGCAGTTTCCTGATTTGAACTTCGTCATCTATGACTAAAATCATGGCTTGATTATTCATTTGAAATTGTTGCTATGTTCATTACTAACGCTGGAAATCTAATTTTGAAAACTGAACCGCCTTCTTCCCCATTTTCTAATGTTATTGTACCGTGCTGCGCTTCAACAAATCCTTTTACAATTGATAATCCTAGTCCAGTTCCTCCTGTTTTTGAATTTTGCAATCTATAAAATTTATCAAATACTTTTCCAATTTCTTCTTCCGGGAAACCGTTCCCATCATCGGAAATTGTTATTATGCAAGACATTAATTTATCTGGATTATATTCAAAATCTACGCCTGGATTGTATTCTACTTTGATTTCGATTTTTGCTCCTTTTGGGGTATATTGTGAAGCATTGAAAATCAAATTATAAATTATCTGTTCCGTCAAGCCATAATCTAGTTTGAAAAGCGGCAAATTTTCATTGGCTTGAACAACAATTTTATGAAACTGTAAATCTTCTTTTAAATGACCTAATACATTATAAATCAATTCTTTTAAATCGCACCAGTCCATTTTTGGCTGAATAACCCCTGATTCAAGCCGAGACATATTTAGTAAATTCTCCACTTGATGATTTAATCGCAAGGAAGCTTTTTCGATTTCGGAATATAATTTTTGTCTATTTTCGTCAGAAATAATAACGGTTTTACTTTGAATGGTATCAATTGCCCCCATAATAGCAGAAATAGGTGTTCTCAATTCATGAGATAATGAATCCAACAATGCGTTATAGAGTTTCATGGTATTAACCCTAATTTCCTTTATTTGCAATTTTTTTTCAGCTTTTCTAATTTTATAAGACAAAACACCATTTATAAGAGCAATTAGAAAAAACAAAATTAGTAATAAAGAATCTTCGGCACTATTGATATGTATAGTATAATAAGGTTCTATGAAGAAAAAATCGAGAATTAAAGCACTCAAAAGAGCACTTAATAATACGGGGTAAATATCTAAAAATGTCGCTAAAAGTGTAACAACAACCATTAACAAATAACCAACAAACTTATAATCGATAAAATTTCTAACAAATAAACACATGGAGGCAACTGCCAATACCGATAGTACTGATATTAGATATTGATTCTTTTTTTTTATTTGGTCTAGAGAACTTTTCACAAACAATTAACTATTTGACGATGCAAACTTAAATGATTTGTTATAAGTATTTTATAATTTATTCGAATTTTATATAAAGATTTTATAAAGATATATAAGTGTCAATTACGTCGCGAGAGCTTTACTTGAACAGGCGAAGTCATTAAAAATTATGAATTACGCTTATTTTGAGTTTACACCATCTAATGAGTACTCCCATCATGCACCAAGTTTTGCCCTATGCAAGACGTTTTTACTGAAAATGGATTCTTTTTTTTCGATTGCAGTCTATTTTTACTGACATGAGCAAAAGCAGGAAAAAAATGTTCACGGGGCTAAAACCCGCATTAACCTATTATTTTTATGTGTATGTCTCGAACACCGTGGGCGTTTCTCCCCTGAGCGATGCCAAAATGTTTATAGCAGGTTAACTCGTTTGTTCTCTTTGGGTTTTAAATTCCTCGTCCTTGTGCGGGGAATTTTTATATAAGCGAGCACTAATAGGTTCGCAACAAATAAAAAGTCCTTTTGATGATTTGTAAAGATTTATTATATATTTGAAATAAAATATTGTGTGACGTTTGTCACACATATAAACGAGATGCTGGGAAATCCTCTGTCTTTCCCAGCATCAAGCCCCTGCTCCGCAGTCGATGCGTAAAGCGCTTTCAGGACTTCCCACATCTCCAGCTTTAACGCATTTCCCTCGGGAGAAATCTCCCTCGGAAACGACGACAAAGCAGGGGCTTGTTAGCTGCAATTAAAAACCAAACAACAATGAAGACAGTCCTTATAATCATTATAATTCTAACCTCTTTTAATTCTTTTAGCCAAGATTTTGAAGGGGAAATTAAATATGTGATTTCTGCAAAAACAAAATTTGACGTAAAAATCCCTATAAAATTGGAAAATTCAATTGGAAGCATATCTACATTTTTAACGAAAAGAGGTGCTTATAAGCAGGAAACAAATTCTACATTCATGGCTTTACAAATTTATCTTCCAAAGGAAGGTAAACTCTACTATAAAAATAACATTGAATCAGATACGCTTCGTGTCAAAGACGTACAAAAAATTGAAAGCCAAGTTTATGAATATGAAATAGTTAAAAATGCTGATACAATTCTAGGATATATCTGTGACAAACTTATCCAAAAAACAAATTCAACTCAACAGGATTTTTACTACTGTGCAGATTTAAAACTTAATCCAAGTTATTTCAAAGATTTTGTCGCTTTTGAAAAAAAAGAAGTCACTGAAATTATCAAGTCTGTCTTTTTAAGGTCTGATTTGATTTATCCAAATCTTACTATTTCGTACTTAGCTGTGGAAGTAAAAAGAAGAAAAATTAAAGACGAAGAATTTGATTTACCTAAAAATCAAATCATTGTCAAAGATTAACTGCAGCCAATAGCTAGAGTTTCGTTGCGTGCGCAGCACCAACAATGAAACTCCTGTTGAACCCTTCGATAAACTCAGGACAGGCTCACCGGAGTACCTGCCATCAACACTATGGAGTTATCGTAAAGATTTAAGAGAGAGATACAGGAGGATTTATAGTCCTCTTTTTTTGGTGAAGATTTTTGGTTGGTTTCAGTGGGTTTTCCTTCCCTTTTGGGCATACATGCCCCTACTCATAAATTAGTTTTTACAGGGATTTAAACTTTGGCTACCGCCAAGATACCAAGCAGGTGGACCTCGCTGGTCGAAAACCGCTATTCGATTCAAATTGCCCGTTTTGCAACAAGGACACTTGGGCAAAAAGGGTTTCTTCTCTACTTTTTCCAGTATTTTTACTTGAAGTTTCTCCTGCAAAAGCTTTAGCTTTTGGCACTTCCAAGTGCTGCTCAAAAAACCATAATGACGGATTTTCACAAATCGCTTGGGCAAAATATGCAATGAAAACCGACGGATCAACTCCTGGTGTGTTAGTGCCATTTGCTTTTTGACGCCCGCCATTCGATAATCCTTGTAATCAAAAGTTACGTTTTGATTATCGATGTTTTTGATTCGATGGTTGCTAATGGCGATTTTATGGGTATATCTTCCCAAATATTCCACCACCGACTTTGGGCTTCCAAAGGGTTTCTTGGCAAACACCTCCCATGGCTTATGTCATAATTCTTGCCGAATTTGCTCATACTTTATAGGCTCTTTCGCTTTGAGTTTCTGGCAATATTTAGCCCTAAAAAATTTCGACAAGGCTTTTACAGTGACTCGAAGATTCGACGGAGTCAATCCTTTCGTGTGGGAATATGAAAAACAAATAGTCTATAGTAATACTATTGATTATTTGGGTCAAAAAGAGATATTTGACATCATCGTAGCACTTAGAATGTTGACATTTAATTATAACTACTACACGAAAGGATTTGTAGCAGCGGTGCAATGATATAAAAATGGATTCAATACCAATCGAATCCATTTTTTTGTTTTAAAAGAATTTGTTTTTACTACTTTTACATCTTAAATTCTAAAACAAGATGTCAGCATCAAAAAAAGATTACAAAAGAATCACTACAAAGTCATTAATCGAAATGAAATCGAATGGAGAAAAAATCTCCATGCTCACAGCTTATGATTACTCCATGGCAAAAATCGTTGATGCTGCTGGAGTTGACGTAATTCTAGTTGGAGATTCTGCTTCAAACGTTATGGCTGGTCATGAAACAACTTTGCCTATTACTTTAGACCAAATGATTTATCACGCATCGAGCGTGATTCGTGCTATTTCAAGAT